>JANYAB010000173.1 GCA_025355225.1 Bacteroidota bacterium | reverse complement strand
TACCTCCCAACCCATTGCTGTGGAAGGTACTTTCCTATCTGAAGCTTTTATAAGGCTGGCCTTTATATAGGGTGTAAAAAAAGAATATTTTACAATTTCGCGGGTATAATTCTGTAAACCTATAAAATCAAAGTCAAAGCGCATGTTTTGATCGTCGCCAGGCTTAAAATACTTTTCGAGGCCTTTCAATACCGGAATATCCTTCACAGGATAGCCCAGGCCTAATATAGGTTCTATAAATAAACGGTTCACTAATGCATCGGCCCGATTTGCAGCCCATATGTCTTTCCCTTTTTGTGAAAGCGGTTCAATATGTGAGCAGGAGAATGTAGTACCAATCTCTGCATTAGGCAAAAGGGCGCGCAACTTTTTAGCACCGGAAACCATACTCAAAACGATATAATGAATTGCTGGTAAAAAATTCTTTAGACCTGTACGTCCGGGGGCATGTATTCCAAAAAAATAACCCGCCCCTGAAAATACCGATGGCTCGTTCATGATCATCCAATGCTTTACCCTATCGCCGAAATGCTGCGCACAAACAGCTGTATATTCGGTAAACCATTCTATAATATCGCGGTTTGTCCAACCACCTTTTGCTTCCAAAGCCTGCGGCAGATCCCAGTGATAGATGGTAACCCATGGTTCAATCCCCTGGGCCAGACAATAATCTATAACCCGGTTATAATAGTCTATACCGGCTTTATTAACATTCCCGGTTCCGTCGGGCAATATGCGCGACCACGATATGGAAAATCTAAAATGTGGGATATTGAGTTGTTTAATAAGGTCGATATCAGCTTGATAGAGCTGATAAAAATTGCAGGCGACCTCGGCTTTGCTCCCGTTTAATATCTTTCCTTTTTTTGCTGTAAAAGCATCCCAAATGGATTCACCCTTGCCATCTGCATCATGGCCTCCCTCTATTTGGAATGCCGCGGTAGAAACCCCCCATTTAAAATCATTACCAAAAGAGGATTTATTAAGATAGTCCATAAATGCTGATCCCCATATTATTATACATATCCTCAAAAAACCGTAGAGGCTTTTTCAGCAATCCGTAATAATAGGAACCCCAAAATTGTACAAATAGTTGGATAATTGATAAAGAAAAGTAAAACAGATAAAAAGGATTAATGAATAAATGTTGACCGCATACTTCTTAAGATCAACCACTCACGAAAATGGCCGATTATCTTCGAAAAATTTAGGATAAATTTCATAATACTGATTTTTTCGATAGCTAAAGTAGTACCCTAATATGATGTTACTGTGATGCCCATATTATATTACCGTTAAAGTTTTTAGCTTTTAAGTTAAAACCGTTGATTTTCTAATCTGAAATCATCAACCATCGAAACTATATATTTGTTTACTGATTTAAATTTGATTTATGAAAACGTACTTCATCCGCCTTTTTAATTATGACCGCTTTGCAAACCACCTGATCCTGGAAACAATAATAAATGCAGACAGCCCCGAAAAGCCGATACAATTAATGGCCCATTTGTTGGCAGCACAGCAAATATGGCTGAACAGATGCAAAGGCGAGCCTGCTATCGGCGTGGCACTATGGCCAGATCGGGAGGCCGATATACTGAAACAGATGATCGACGATAATCATCGGGCCTGGATAAATTTCCTGGATTACTTAGACCCGGATGATTTCAGTAATCGCATAGGCTACAAAAGTCTTAAGGGAGAACCCTTTGAAAATCAGTTAAGTGATATTTTGGCTCACGTGGTCAATCATGGCACCCATCATAGGGCGCAAGCTGGTCAGCTATTAAAATTAGCAGGCGTAGAAAATTTGCCGACTACGGATTACATTTTTTATCTCCGGTAGTGAAATATCAAATTGGTAAAGCAAACCTTTATCCTTTTACCTTTCACCTTATCCGGAGATCGCATTAATGATATCATACTGGGTAATGATCTCGATATTGCCCTGATCCTCCACCAGCACAGCAATATTATCCTTATGGATCATTGCTGATATTTTATCGATTGAAGTATTCAGATCAACAAATGGGAACGGAGCAGTAGCTATGTTTTTTATTGGTGATGATTTTAAAGACGGATTTTCGAGGAGCGCATCCAGGATATCGCTTTCGGTGATCTTGCCGATTACCATACCTTTTTGTGTTACAGGTATTTGAGATATATTGAGTGATTTTATGGTGTTAACGGCTTCCAGGATAGATCGTTCACAATCTATCGTGATTATTTCCTGTTTTTCCTTCTTCTTGATAATATCGCGTGCGGTTAGTTTTTCATCTTTCAAAAATCCCCGCTCACGCAGCCAGTCCTCGTTGTACATTTTGGCCATGTAGCGCGATCCGTGATCCGGGAATATGATCACCACCACATCACCCTCTTTAAACATATCCTTTAGTTGCAACACACCAGCCACTGCTGAACCCGTTGAGTTACCTGCGAAAATACCTTCCTTCAGTGCGACTTCACGGGTCATTAATGCGGCGTCCTTGTCGGTAACTTTTTCAAAGTGGTCAATCAGGCTAAAATCGACATTCTTGGGTAAAAAATCTTCACCTATGCCTTCTGTAATATACGGATATACCTCATCCTTGTCGAAAACACCGGTCTCTTTATACTTCTTAAATACAGAGCCATAGGTATCAATGCCTATGATTTTTATATCCGGATTCTTCTCTTTTAAGTATTTTGCTATACCCGAAATGGTTCCGCCAGTGCCCACGCCGGCAACCAGGTGCGTTATCCTGCCTTCGGTTTGCTCCCATATCTCGGGTGCGGTCGACTCATAATGTGCCTGCGAATTGGCTAAATTATCGTACTGATTTGGCTTCCACGAGTTGGGCACTTCGCGCTCCAAACGCGATGAAACTGAATAATAGGAACGGGGATCTTCAGGGTCAACGTTGGTAGGGCAAACGATCACCTCCGCGCCAAATGCACGCAAGGCATCAAATTTTTCCTTTGATTGCTTATCTGTACTGGTAAAAATACATTTATAACCCTTGATTACCGCCGCAATCGCTAACCCCATACCCGTATTACCCGATGTGCCTTCAATGATGGTTCCTCCCGGTTTAAGCTTACCGCTTTTTTCGGCATCCTCAATCATCTTAAGCGCCATACGGTCCTTTATAGAGTTACCCGGGTTAGTCGTTTCTATCTTTGCTAAAAACGTAGCTGGAATACTTTTAGTGATCGTATTTAATTTAACCATCGGGGTGTTACCAATGGTTTCGAGTATATTGTTGTACCACATAATTGTTAACTGATGTATGAATGCCTTTAGCTACAAATGACCCGGCTAAGTTACATTTTATAGAATTACTGACAGAATTAAGTTGGGGGTGAGAATGGCGCTATATTAAAACTTCAAATGCTTTACTGTCAACCCATTGTTAATCAACTGCTTTAAAGATTCGATCCCTACGCGTAAATGCGTTTCAACGAATTGTTCTGTTACCGCCGAATCACTTTCGGCCGTCTTTACGCCTTCGGGTATCATCGGCTGATCGGAAACTAACAGCAGTGCACCGGTTGGTATTTTATTGGCAAAGCCCGTAGTAAAAATGGTAGCCGTTTCCATGTCAACAGCCATCGCCCTAAGTTCCTTTAAATATTTCTTAAACTCCTTATCGTGCTCCCACACCCGGCGGTTGGTGGTATAACAGGTACCGGTCCAGTAATCACGGCCAAAATCTCTGATGGTAGTCGAAATTGCTTTTTGCAAGGCAAACGATGGCAATGCCGGCACTTCGGCAGGCAGGTAATCGTTAGATGTCCCCTCGCCCCTTATCGCAGCTATAGGCAATATCAGGTCGCCCACATTGTTTTTCTTTTTGAGCCCCCCGCACTTACCCAAAAAAATTACAGCTTTGGGTTTAATAGCCGTGAGCAGATCCATTACAGTTGCTGCCACCGAGCTTCCCATTCCAAAATTAATAATTGTAATACCATCGGCAGATACACTTTGCATAGGTTTATCCAGCCCCATTATAGGTGCATCATTGTGCCATATCGAGAATAATTGCACGTATTTTGAAAAATTAGTGAGGATAATGTATTCACCAAAATCCGTTAAGGCACGTCCGGTATAGCGCGGCAACCAGTTGGCAACAATCGCTTCCTTAGTTTTAAGACCCGATTTTACAGCCGACTCTACTTCCTTTATTTTTGGGGTATTGGCAGCATCTTTTTTTATGTCTTTTTCCTCGTTCATAGATATCTCCTAAATTTTATCTAATCTTAAAATTCTCCTTTAGGGGGCCAGGGGGCTTATACAACAAACCCCGGCGCTATACCAGGGTTTTGTTTTATAAACAAATATAAGTTTTTACTTAATCCTTATTGTTAAGCTACCTTTAATTTTTTCAAATCAGATTTCTCAAATTGATCCAGCGCGTAATCTAATGTTACGTTAAGTCGCTTAACATCTTTTTTCGATGGGAACTCAAACATCGCATCGATCATGATCGCTTCGCATATTGAACGCAAACCACGCGCGCCTAATTTAAACTCCATGGCTTTATCAACTATAAAATCAAGCACTTCATTGTCAAACTCAAGCTTCACACCTTCGTATTCAAACAGTTTTTTATACTGCTTCAACAAGGAATTTTTAGGCTCCGTCAAAATATTGTGCAACGCCTCCCTGTCTAAAGGATTCAAATAGGTAAGCACCGGTAAACGACCAATCAATTCGGGAATGAGACCAAATGACTTCAGGTCCTGAGGAGTGATGTATTTATAAAGATTTTTAAGGTCAACCTCGCCCTCATGGTGCTTAAGTTTATAACCTACCGTTTGCGTACGCAAACGATTGGCAATTTTCTTATCAATACCATCAAAAGCACCGCCGCAGATAAACAATATGTTATTGGTGTTAACGGTGATCATTTTTTGATCGGGATGCTTGCGTCCACCCTGGGGCGGTACATTCACCATAGTTCCTTCTAATATTTTCAACAGGGCCTGTTGAACACCCTCACCGGATACATCGCGTGTAATAGAAGCATTATCGCTTTTACGCGCTATTTTATCAACCTCATCAATATAAACAATCCCTTTTTCAGCAGCACTTACGTCATAGTCAGCAGCCTGCAGTAAGCGGGTCAATATACTTTCTACGTCCTCACCCACATAACCTGCTTCGGTCAAAACAGTCGCATCGCAGATACAAAAAGGCACATTCAAAATTTTGGCAAGAGTTTTCGCAAGCAGGGTTTTACCCGTACCTGTTTCGCCCACCATAATAATATTTGATTTTTCTATCTCTACCTCATCCTTTTCAATCCGCTGATTTAAGCGTTTGTAATGATTATATACAGCTACAGATAGTATCTTTTTCGAATCATCCTGGCCAATAACGTACTGATCCAGGTGGCTTTTTATCTCGTTGGGTTTCAACAACGCCGGCGTCGACGGAGATGTTTTCACTTTGCGTACTTTCAGCTCTTCAGCCAATATTTCATTAGCCTGATTCACACATTTATCACAAATATGCGCATCAAGTCCTGCTATCAACATCAGTGAATCCTGTTTACCAGCTCCACAAAATGAACACCTTATCTCTTTACTATTCTTATTCATTTTATTGAATGATGACCAAAATTAATTAATTAATGACATTTTTGCAATGCTTTGGCCAAAACGGTTATTATTAATACGTTAAAAAGGGCGCGGTTGTTTGTTATTTCTTATTTTTAGTACCGCGCAATATCTCGTCAACCATACCAAATTCAATGGCTTCTTCAGCTATCATCCAGTGGTCGCGGTCTGATGCTTCCCAAACTTTTTCAAAAGGTGCACCACTATGGTCAGCTATGATCTGGTAAAGCTCTTTTTTTAGCTTAGTGATCTCATGGTAAGTGATCTCGATATCTGACTGTTGTCCCTGTGCTCCTCCTGACGGCTGATGGATCATTACTCTTGAATGCGGCAAGGCTGCCCTTTTACCATGAGTACCTGCACATAATAATACGGCTGCCATTGATGCTGCCATACCAGTACAAATTGTTGCCACATCGTTTGATATAAACTGCATGGTATCGTAAATTCCCAAACCGGCGTAAACAGAACCACCCGGAGAGTTAATATATATCTGGATGTCGCGTTTGCTATCGGCTGATTGTAAAAACAGCAACTGGGCTTGTATAATATTGGCAATGTTTTCGTAAATGGCATCGCCCAAGAAAATGATACGGTCCATCATCAGACGCGAAAAAACGTCCATTTGGGCCACATTCAACTGGCGCTCTTCAATTATGTAAGGCGTCATGCCACTTGGAAGGTTGGCACGATCTACACCGGCAATAAATTTATCTACGTACATGCCGTTGATACGATGATGCTTAACAGCATATTTTCTGAACTCGTTTTTATCTATGTTGCTCATGTTTCTATTTATGTTTCTTTAATATTAGGTGCGATAAATATAGGTTTAAGTTGAATACAATTATTTAGGTAAAGTTTGTCAAAAGTAAAATTTTCGCTGAAGTTAAAGTCACGCCCTATAAAAACAAAAGCAACCTGTTAATATAGTTGCTTTGGTTTTAATATTATATGTACGATTGATTTATCTCGCCACCCCTTTGCAATAATGGGTGGTTGGTTTTTACACCATTGAGCTAAAATCACTCGAGGATATTTCCCTCGTTTCTAATGTAACTACGTTTTTAAGGTAATCTAAAGCTTTTGCCGCCTTAACTTCCTCAAATACTTTGTTGGCTTGTTCTTTATTTTGTAAAAACTGAACAGTGTACTGCCCTAAAAGTTCATCGCTTACAGGTTGCGGACTATACATTCTGAACTGAGCCTCTAAACGCTGTTTCGCCGCCGCAAAAACATCTTCATATTTGATTTCGATCTTATTGTCCTTAATGATCCTGTTCTCGAGCAGTGTCCATTTCAGGTTTTGAGCGAAATCGTGGTAACCAGAGGCTAATTCTTCGTCAGTCAGCTTATCATTGGTTACTTTTAACCAACGTTTCAGAAACTCATCCGGAAGATCGAACTTTGCTTTTTCAATACTCAATTTATAAAGATCATCCTGCAACTTGCGTTCGGCATCCTGCAGATACATTCCTTCAACTTCTTCCGTTATCTTAGCCTTAAATTCCTCGTCGGTCGTAACGGCACCTTCACCAAATAATTTGTCAAAGAACTCCTGGTTCAAATCGCTTTCCTCTAAACGGTTAACATTCTTAACTGTTAAACGGAAATTTGATTTAACCTCTGCTGCTGTTTCTTCATCCACCTTTAAAATTGCTGCTATACGTGTCGCATCACTATTATAGGCTTTCTGAATATCCAGCACAACTACATCATCTTTCTTTAAACCGATAAGAGACTTTTTCACCTCTTCATCCTGTACCTGGTCTAAACGAACAGATGTTGTATTGCTTATTCCTTCATCAAAAACAGAACCATCAGGCGAAAGCTGGGTTAATTCAGCATAAAGAACATCACCATCTGCCGATACGTCAGGATTTGTCATTTTGCCATAGCTTTTGCGTATATTTTTAATACGGGCCGCTAAAGTTTCCTCATCCGCTTTGATCACGTACTGGGTTACCTTATCATTTGATGAAAAATCAACGTCAAATTCAGGAGCCAAACCAACTTCGTAATTAAACTCAAAATCGTCGGCGAAATCCCAGTTGTATTGCTTGTTGTCGTCCAATTTTGGCAATGGCTGACCCAATACTTCCAACTGCTGTTCGCTGATATAATTATTTAAGGTATCAGAAAGCAGGTTGTTCACTTCATCAACCAATATGCTTTTACCGTACATTCTTTTGATATGTGAAGGCGGCACCATTCCTGGTCTGAAACCGGGTATCTTTGCTTTTTTTGCGTGGTCTTTTATGGCTTTATCCACCCTCGGCTGGTAATCTTCGGGTTTGATATTAATTGTTACAATTGCATTTAGGCTGCCTATTTTTTCCTGTGAAATATTCATCTTTTTGACGGGATTTAAAAACTAAAATTTGGGCCGTGTATGTTGCACATATGGCTGGCATACGCTGGCTTTTGGAGGCGCAAAGGTATTAATAATTTTTAAATTCTTAACCAACGTTTAATTGTCAAAAGGTCAAATATTACTCAAACCGAGGTTGTAAAGTTCAAATGCCTTGTTTCCATGATGTCCGGCTTTAATAATGACAATAATCAACTCTCTATAGCCAAAACAAGAATAGCCAAAATAACTACATAATATTATTAGTCAAAGGATTATACATCAAAAAAGCCTTCCGATAATTACCGGAAGGCTTACTAAAACTAAACTACTTACATTTAATCAATCTTAGTTACGGACCCTGCCCCTATTTTACTGCTGTTAACACTTGATGGGTTACCGCGATATTTCACATCGGATGCACCTGTGCTACTAACGGTAAGGTCGTGCAGTACATTGATCTCACAATGACTGGCGCC
>JANYAB010000337.1 GCA_025355225.1 Bacteroidota bacterium | reverse complement strand
GTTCGGAAGTGTGGTATTCGGACATGGGGGGATGAGGGGGGGTGAAGGATTAAAGGTTGAGTTAATGAAAAATAATAATATCGAATCATGAATTTTGAACCTGCCAGCCGGCAGGCAGGTGTCGAACGCCGAAGTTTAATCATCATTCAGCATTCGTTATTCAGTGTTCGATATTGTGATATTGGGATTGATGGTTAAAGTTTTGGTTGTATGTATACAAATTTACGGGCTTGAAATGGGAAAAGTACTGACACTGTTTTGTCAGTAGCGGGCGCAAAACAGCGTGAGTTTTGCGGCTGTATACAAATATACGAAGGGGTTTTGGGAGTTTTCGTGACACGGGTTTGTCACAAAGTGCCGATTTTTAAAGTGTTGATTATCAGCACCAGGTCAAAATGACCTGATCTGTAAGCTATTTATAATGAGGTGTTTACTTGTGTTTAGTTTTGTTCAGCGTGGTGGTGAACGTGAACAAGATTGCTTATGAAACCAATGCCTTTGGCCTCAGCCGCGGTTTACAATAAACTGCAAAAGATCAAAAATGGGTTGCCTGATGATCTTGCCGGCAATTACGCCATTTGCTGCACAAAGCGCTTTTAGTTCGTCCGCAAAAACATAGGCTATTGAACCTACAAAATGGCATTTGTATTGGTGGTATTCGGGGTACGATTTGATATTGGTTTCAATGAATTCAAGCAATCCTTTATTTATTAATGCTTGCCCGTATCCGGTTGTCCTTATTTCGTTTAAGAATTTTGCAAAAGAGGCGAGGTATGAATTTGCTGCTGCTTTTTGGTAAACATTGTTGATCACTATTTCCTTGGTCAACTCATACCTGGTTTTGAAAAGTACATGTATGTCTTCGGGCATATTGCCATACATAAAATCAGTGATCAGGGCTTTTCCAAACCAGGTTCCCGAACCTTCATCACCCAGCACGTACCCTAAGCCATGCTTCCCCGAATGGACATCTTCTCCATCAAAAAAAGATATGTTGGATCCGGTTCCTAATACACAGCAGATCCCTTTCTCGTGGCCGCAAGTAGCATAAGCGCATCCTAAAAGGTCGCTGTCAACACTGATATACGCTTTAGGAAATAACTGGCTAAGGGCGTTAGAAAGAATTTCGTGCCTGTCGGCACTTGAACAACCTGCGCCAAAAAAATAGATCTCGCTGACCTCTGCCGCATGGATCATCAATTCAGTTCCTTGTTCCTGCAATATTTTCACCATCTCCTTTTCTGTCAGGAAGTATGGATTTAGTCCCCCGGTTCTGAATTGCAAAGGCTCCTGTTGGGGTACGGCAAGTAACCAATCTGTTTTGGACGAGCCGCTATCAGCAACTAAGATCATACACAAATATCATCTAGTGTTTTTTGGGTGATCGGTTTGTGGATAAACTGGGTTATATACTTATTATTGGTTGATCTCCTAAGATCGGTAGGATCGAGAGAAGACGAAAGCATAAATATCTTTATGCTTTGTTTGCCCTCGATATCCAATTTATCGTATTCCTGCAAAAATTCAAAGCCCCCCATCATGGGCATTCTGATATCCAAAAAAATTACGTCGGGTTTTACTTTTCCCGACCGCAGGAAATCTATTGAATCAGTGGCTGACTGGCTGACGATCACCTCATCGGCGAAATTCCCGCTTTCCAAAATCCTGCGTGTGACAAAATTATCGATGTAATTGTCGTCTATCAGCAAACAAGTTTTAAAGTATTTTGACATTCATTTCAAAAATAGCTTTTATAAAAATAAAAAAGAACGTGTTTGCTTTTTTATTTATTGAGTAGTACAGTTGTTATAAAGGGTTTAAACCCATTTTTTTATTTTTTTATAAATTGCAATCATGAAACTATCGACCTTAGCACTCCTTTTTTCTTTAATATTGCTCCTGATGAATCAAACTACAAGCGAAGCTGCAAGTAAAATCCAAATTTATTATACTGTTACCTTCGCCGAAGCGCAGGCGCATTATGTGGATATTGAAATGGATATCTCTGGTTTAAAGCAAGATATATTGGACCTAAAAATGCCCGTTTGGACACCGGGCTCTTATCTTGTCAGGGAGTTTTCCAAAAACGTGGAATCATTTAGCGCCGAAGCCGATGGAAAAGCGGTAGATGCGAAAAAAGTGCGTAAAAATACATGGAGGATACCTACCCAAAATATATCTTTTGTAAAGGTCAAATACCGGGTCTACGCCTTTGAAATTTCGGTACGTACCAGCTTTGTAGATGTTTCGCACGGTTTTTTAGCAAATGCTGGTATTTTTATGTACCCCGACGGCATGCTGCACACTCCGGCGACTATCCACATTATCCCTTATAAAAGCTGGACAAAGGTTTCCACCAGCTTAGAAATGGTTAAAGGTAATCCTTTTACCTTGCATTCGCCCAATTACGATATTCTATTTGATTCTCCAATTGAAATAGGCAACCAGGATGCTTTTGAGTTTGACGCGGCGGGAGTCAAGTACCAGGTCGCCATGTATGGCGGTGGCAATTATAACAAGGAACGCCTTAAAAAAGACATGTCCAAAATTGCAGAGCTGGAAACCGCCGTCTATGGCGAGAATCCAAATGAACATTATGTTTTTATTGTACACAATCATGCAAAAGGCGGCGGAGGCCTCGAGCATTTAAGCTCAACGGTTTTAGGTGCATCCCGCGAAAGTTACGGGACTGAGCGGGGCTATCAAAGCTTTTTAAGCCTGGCTGCTCACGAACATTTTCATTTGTGGAACGTAAAGCGTTTGCGCCCGATAGCCTTAGGGCCATTTGACTATGATAACGAAAACTATACTACAGATTTGTGGATAGCTGAGGGGTTTACCGCTTATTACCAGGATATTATCATTCGTCGAACCAATCTTTATCCTCCTGATAATTACCTGGGTATTTTAGCTAATGATATTAATACAGTAACTAATCAGCTGGGTAATAAAATACAGTCATTGGCCGAAGCCAGCTTTGATGCCTGGATAAAGTATTACCGGCCAAATGAGAATTCTAACAATACTACTATTTCCTATTACAATAAAGGCGCAATTATAGCGATGATGCTCGACCTGGAAATAATAAACGACACGGACAGCAAATACTCGCTGGACGATGTAATGAAATATATGTACGATACTTATTACAAAACTAAAAAGCGCGGATATACAGATAACGAGTTTAAACAAGGGCTTGAAAAATTTACGGGCAAAAACCTGAATACTTTTTATAAAAAATACATTTACGGTGTGGATGATATAGATTATGATAAATATCTTGCTTATGCGGGCTATCATTTGACAGATGAGCTCGCAGCGAGCAATGATCCCGGCCTTGGCATCACGACCAAAACCGAAAATGGCAAAATAACGGTGTCTGGTGTATCTCGTGAGGGAAGCGCCTGGATTGACGGTATAAACGTAAACGATGAAATAACCGCCGTTGACAGTGCAAAGTTAACAGATATTAATGCAATACTGACCGGTAAAAAGCCCGGAGATAAGATCGGCATATCCGTTATCAGAGATGGGATGCCCCTTACCTTACAGGTAACATTGCAAAAAAAGGCGCAGGTTAAATACCGGATAGATGAGTTGCCTCAGCCTTCTGCACAACAGTTAACGGTTAGAAAAAAATGGCTTAGTCTATAATTGTAGTGACCAACGCTAAAGCGAAGCCGCCATTTTAAAACTTGGCGGCTTTGCTGTTTTAATGAAAAAAATATTTTTAAAACATTTTAAACTATTACCGACTTATATATAATGAAAAACAGGAATAATTAACTAAAAAAAATCTACCATGAATTCATTATTGTATATCGTTGCCGTTATCCTTGTTATAGGATGGGCCTTAGGTGTTTTCGTTTACTCTGTAGGCGGATTAATACATGTTTTATTAGTTATAGCTATTATAGCAATAATTTTAGGCTTGATCAGAAGACCGACGGCCATATAGAGATATTTCAAAAAGTCTGGTTGGTTTAACCGGACTTTTTTATGCCAGATGCGTTCTGAAATTAATATAAACATAAAGGCCACCTCAACGATGGCCTTTACGTTTATATTACCTATTATAAGTATTATTTCTTTTCGTTTCTTGCTGATTGATTGATATTGTTTTCGGCTATTTCGGTAAGCAGGTTATCAGCGTTCTTTTCCTCTTGCAAGGTTGCATCCAGTAACTCTGCAGCTTCATCATACCCCAATACGGTCGCTAAATTTTTTAAGGTACCATAAGTGGCAATTTCATAATGTTCA
>JANYAB010000332.1 GCA_025355225.1 Bacteroidota bacterium | reverse complement strand
AGGGCGCCTTGCATCCTTGTAAACTGTATATCTCTTTCGGCATGCTGCTCCACTTCGTCTTCAACGGGTGAATATTCCTGGAAATCCCGAAGATCGCCCCCGTACCTGTTCATCTGGCTTAACCTTTTGAGCCACAACCTTCTGCAAACCGAGTATATAAAGGTTTTTAATTTGCTGTTCAGCTCAAAGTCACCCTTTTTAATTTTATTATAAAGAACAATTATTGCTTCCTGGTATATATCCTTGGCATCGTCCTGGGTCCCGTTGTTATTAATAATTAACTGCAGTACCATCGGAAAGTAAGCAACATACAATCGTTTTATTGCACTTTCTGAATTATTAAGGATACCAAAAACAATTTCGCTATCGGTTGGCGTTGAACTTTTTAAATCTTTACTCACTACTTAATACAGTTTTTGCGAAATTGTAACCCATTTGTTTCAAAAAAATTAAACAAAACTAAGAGTATTGAGGTTACCACCTTATATTTCTTTCATCAATTAGAAAACAATTATTAATTAATTTATCAAAACTATGAAACAAGTCATCAAATTAAGCCTTATCGCCCTACTGGCATTATCCTTTGCGGCCTGTAAGGGAACAAAATCAACCAGCACTTCTGATAGTACCAAGGTGGTCGATTCTACCAAAACTACAGTAGTTGATACTGTTAAAAAAGACACCACTAAGAAAGATACCGCCAAAAAAATGTAAGACGCCGCAATATAGTGTAATGCTAACTATAAAATGTCGTTTCTTCCCGAGCCAATAAATCCGTCTCAACGCTGGAAACATAAATTTCTGCGCTGCGACATCTTGGTTTGCATGGTATTATTGTGTCCGGATTTAAACTCAAGCCACAGGGTAGCGGTTTGATGTTATGTTAAAATTTTGAGGTAGCCTTTTTTTTAAAAGGGTTACCCTTTTTGTTTTGTTTAATTAACTATAAAATACATAGACAAAGTATAATTTTTACAAAACTTGGGTTACCTTTTCGAATTTGCAGTATTAATGCTGAACATTAAACAAATTATAACATGAAAAATTCATTCAAAATCGCTTTCTTAGCTCTTGCTATTGCTGTTTCTGCTGCTGCTTGTAAAGGTAAATCTTCTACTTCTGCTGCTGATTCAACTGCAAAAGCTGATAGCGCTGCTAAAGCAACTGTTGACACTACTAAAAAAGACACTTCTGTAAAAGCAGTTGCTGATACTACTAAGAAGGACACTACTAAAAAGAAATAAGACGGAATTGAACTAAGTAATTTTAGTTTTTTCTTTCGATTTTTAGTTTTTTTTTACTTTTTTGAAAGGTAACCTGTAATATTTTTAATATTGTGGGTTACCTTTTGTTGTTTTTGGTATTAAATGGCAAAACTATTAATCACTTATTAAAAAAACTAAAATGAAAAATTCATTCAAAATCGGTTTCTTAGCTTTGGCTATCGCAGTTTCTGCTGCTGCTTGTAAAGGTAAATCAGGTACTTCAGCTGCTGACTCTACTAAAGCTGCTGATTCAGCTAAAATGGCTGACTCAACTAAAATGGCTGACTCAGCTAAAATGAAAAAAGACACTAGCACAATGAAGAAAGATTCTGCTAAAATGACAAAAGATACTACTAAAAAGAAGTAATATCTTTAAAGTTTTAAGAAACGAGGGTGTATCATAAATAATGGTCACCCTCTTTTTCATTGTGAAAGATTTTTTCTTTAGGATAGCGACTTTTTGGTTTGCAGGCTTGTATTAATGAACTGATTTCCTTATATTTAGGTAATAAATGTAAGCGAAATGGCAATCAGACAACCCGTTTTTAAGCCTTATAATCAACAGCAGCTCATGGCCATTCCGCCAACGCTGGAAGAGCTGATCCCAAAAGGACACCCTGTTAGAATTGTAAATGAGATCATTGACAAAATAGACGTTGGTCCGCTGCTAAAAGCCTATCATATCAAAGGCAGTTCGAGTTATCATCCGCAGATGTTGCTGAAGGTCCTTGTCTATGGCTATGTGACCAATATTTATTCCAGTCGAAAGCTGGCGGCAGCCTGCAAAGAAAGCGTCTTTTTTATGTGGTTGAGCTCGATGAGTTATCCCGACCACAATACGATCAACCGTTTTCGTGGGGTTCGCTTAAAACATGCGCTTCGGAGTGTATTTGAAGATGTGGTCAAACTCCTGGCAGCTGAAGGTCTGTTAAGTATCGAGGAGATCAACACCGATGGCACCAAAATCGAAGGAAATGCGAACAAATATACCTTTGTCTGGAAAAGAGCGATCCAGACCAATAAGGAAAAGATGAAAAAACAGTTGACGGAGATCTGGCAGTATGCGCAGCACCTGGCCGGGGAGGAAGACAAGATGCCTGAACCGCCTGATTTCACGGAGATAGACAGCAGTAAAGTAAATGCAACCATAGAAAAGCTCAATGAAAAGCTTTCAGGAAAGGAAAATGTCAATAAAAAGGTAAGGGCTAAACTGGGTTATATTACCAAACACTTTCCGGCAAACATCGCTAAATATGAGCAGCAGGAAGCCATATTAGGAGAAAGGAACAGCTTCAGTAAAACTGATAAGGATGCCACCTTTATGCGCATGAAGGAGGATCATATGCGAAATGGACAATTAAAGCCAGGCTATAATGTACAGATATCCACGTCCAATCAGTTCATTGTCAACTACACGATCCATCATAACCCGACAGACACCTCCACATTGGCTGCTCACCTGGCCCAGCATGAGGCAAGCTATGGCAAGGCCCCTGAAAAGCTCACAGCGGATGCCGGCTATGGCTCTGAAGAGAATTACACCCTGCTTGAACAGAAACAGATCATCCCTTTCGTAAAATACGGGATGTTCGACAAAGGGCAAAGTGACCATTATAACAGTAAATATCCCTTTTCCCCAGACAAGCTCTTTTATAACCAGGAAAAAGATTGTTATATCTGTCCAATGGGTCAACAGATGAACTTTATAGGCTCAGCCAAAAAGAAAACCTCTACTGGATTTATACAAACCGTAAAAAAATATCAGGCACAAAACTGCCAGCATTGTCCTTTGAATGGTGCCTGCCATAAAAGTAAAGAAAACAGGATTATCCTGATCAACCAAAGGCTCAATAGGCAAAAACAAAGGGTTCACGAATTGCTTAACAGTGAAGAGGGTATCGAACGACGAAAGAAACGATGCTTCGATGTTGAACCAGTCTTCGCAAATATCAAACAGAATCACGGGTTCCGGCGTTTTATGCTTCGTGGTAAGCAAAAAGTAGAGATCGAATGGGGTTTACTCGCAATCGCACAGAACTTAAGGAAAAAAGCAGCCTGAAAAGGCCTGTTTTAGCCCCCTTTGATCTGAAAATCACCTCCGAAAAAACAAAAAGTTAGAAAATAGATACCTATCAAGCTAATAGGTATAAAAGAAAGAGACCGCATCATTTCATTATGATACGGCCTCGTTTTTTTTGTTTATTTACCCCTGAACATCGATACCAGCCAGATAATTATAATTATTACCACAATAACTGCTATAATGCCTACCGCAGCACCTGCCTTAAATATTCCGCCTATAACCGAGCATCCGCTTATAGCAACCATTGCCATAGCAAATAATAGCCAATTTACTTTTTTCATATTTTTCCAGAAGATTTTGAGTAAATAATAATTTTATTATTTCCATCAAATATTGGGCCCCGGATAAAAT
>JANYAB010000052.1 GCA_025355225.1 Bacteroidota bacterium | reverse complement strand
AATGCCCCAACCAAACAGGAGCGAGCATGATGGCTATATTCACCGGTACCAGCATACAGGGAAGCCGCATATTATAGGTATTGGCCGCGAAGTTGTAGGGCTTAAAAAGGATGGAACCCAGTTTCCGTTCAGGCTGGGCGTTAGCGAGGTACAGTATTCGGGACGCAAGATCTTTACCGGGTTTATTCATGACCTGAGCCTGCAAAAGGAAGCAGAATCACAGCTTAAAGAATATGCCGCTCACCTGGAAGAGCTGGTGGAAAAGAGGACATTATCACTAAAAAATACGGTCCGTGCCCTGGAACATGCTAAGGAGGAAGTAAGCCAGTCGCTGGAAAAAGAAAAAGAATTGGGCCAGTTAAAAAGCCGGTTCGTATCCATGGCATCGCATGAGTTTCGTACCCCCTTAAGCGCAATCCAATTATCGGCTTCGTTGATCAGCAAATATGCCGAACCCTTTAAAAGCAATAATATCATTAAGCATGTAGGAAAAATAAAACATGCGGTAGGTAACCTTACAACCATATTAAATGACTTTCTTTCGCTGGAGAAACTGGAGGCAGGAAGAGTGGAGCCATCTTTTAACAATTTCGACCTCGTTAAGCTCGGCGAGGAGATCACTGAAGAAATGCAGATGGTAGCCAAACAAAATCAAAATATAATTTACCAGCACACGGGCACCAGCAGTATTATTAAACTTGATCAAAACTTATTGAAAAATTGTATTTTTAACCTGATCTCCAACGCTATTAAATACTCAGGTGAAAATACTTTTATCGAGTTTAATACAGAGATCAATGAGAGCAATTACATCATTACCGTTAAAGATAATGGCATAGGCATACCGGAAACGGACCAGAAACATTTATTTGAAGCGTTTTTCCGTGCACACAACACCGGAAATATTCCCGGAACCGGGCTGGGCCTTAATATTGTGGCACGCTATACCGAATTAATGAATGGCAGCGTTGATTTTAAAAGCAGTATCAATCACGGCACATTATTTACTATTTTATTTCCTAAGACATGAGCAAAAAAGCACTAATCATTGAAGACAATAACGATATCAGGGAAAATATCATTGAGATACTTGAACTGGCTGGTTATACAGTATTTGCTGCAAACAATGGAAAAGCCGGTGTTGAGCTTGCAACAAGCAATTTGCCCGATATAATTCTGTGCGATATAATGATGCCCGAACTTGACGGTTATGGTGTATTATATTTATTGAATAAGAAACCGGAAACAGCTGCTATACCCTTTATTTTTTTAACAGCAAAAGCAGAACGGGTTGATTTGCGCAAAGGAATGGAAATGGGCGCCGATGATTATCTGACTAAACCCTTTGATGATATAGAGCTTTTAAGTGCTATTGAAAGCAGGCTGAAGAAAAAAGAAATACAACAGAACTTTTACAGTAAATCCCTTGACCGGTTAAACAGCCTGATATCAAAAAGTGATGGCCTGGCCGAGCTAAAGCGGATTATAAATGAGCGTAAAAGCCGACAGTTTAAAAAGAACCAGGTTATTTATTACGAAGGCGATAAAGGTAATGGCCTTTACCTGGTGCTCACAGGGAAAATAAAAACAATTAAACTGGCCGAAGATGGGCGTGAATTAATGACCGGTATGTATTCGGCTGATGATTATCTGGGTATTAATGCGGTATTATTAAATGAGTCGTACACCGATACTGCAACTACATTAGAAGATAGCTTATTATGCCTGATCCCGAAGGACCAGGTAGAGCAATTACTGAATTTATACCCTGAGGTGTCAAGGGAATTCATTAAACTTTTATCAAACGATATTCGCGAAAAAGAAGAGCAGTTGTTGCAAATGGCTTATCATTCGGTAAGAAAAAGGATGGCAGAAGCTATTGTGCGTTTATCCCGGCAAAATAAAGACAATAATGAAAGTTTTAAAATAGCCCGCGAAGATCTGGCCGCCATGGCAGGTATGGCCACCGAAACTGTTAGCCGTACTTTATCCGACTTTAAAGATGAAGGCCTGATAGAAAAAAAGGGAAGTATCATTACAATACTGGACCCAACCCGCCTAAACAAAATGAAAAACTGACGCACATCATTATTCTGCCTGATGTAGCTCATACATCTGCACTGGTTTTAGCGATATTTTTGGAAATCAATAAAACTCAAGCGGATGAAAGCGGTAGCGTACAGTATAAAATCATTTGAAAAAGAATTTCTGGCGAAAGCAAATCAAAAGAAACACGAGATCACACTGATATCAAATGCTCTGAGTCCGGATACTGCCAGCTATGCAGAAGGAAAAGACGCAGTCATCGTTGTTCCTAACGACGATGTGTCGGCAAAAGTGATCGATAAGCTGGCAGCACTGGGGATTAAATATATAGTAGCACGCTCTGTAGGTACCGATCAGATCGATGCAGACGCTGCAGCCAGGCACGGCATCAAAATCTCAAATGTTCCCATCTATTCCCCGCAAGCTATCGCAGAACACGCTGTTGCCCTGGCATTTGCGCTAAACAGGCATGTAGTGAAAGCAGATGAGCAAAGTCATCATTTTGATTTTAGAAATGATAAGCTGATTGGCTTCAACTTTTTCGGCAAAACCGTTGGGCTGGTTGGTTTGGGGAACACCGGTCAGGCGGTTGCCCGTATATTTAACGGTATGGGATGCAACGTTATAGGGTACGACCCGAATTTCCCTGAGGATGCTGATCATATACAATCAGTAACTTTTGAGGATTTACTGGCCTCGTCTGACATTATATCGCTGCACATGCCGTTGTCGCCATCTACCAAATATATTATTAACAGGGATACGCTTGACCAGATGAAGAACGGGGTAATGTTAATTAATACTTCGCGGGGTGCATTAATTAAAACGACTGATTTATTGGACGCCCTGGAAGAAGGTAAGATTGGTTACCTGGGGCTTGATGTGTATGAATTTGAAAAGGGTTTATTTTATGAGGACCATGAAAATGATCCGGTTAAGGATCACTTATTAAAGAATTTAATGCAGCACGCTAATGTGCTCATCACTCCTCACCAGGCCTATTTAACCAGGGAAGCATTGCAGGAAATTGCCAATCAGACCATCAAAAACCTCGATCTATGGCAAACAAATAAGTGCGTAGGTGACGCCTGTATTTCTGCAAATGACTGCAAAACGCACGAACTAAACAAAACTCAACACAATGGTTACTAATAAAGAATATCCTGATCTCGCCGAAAAGTATAATGTGGCTGCACCGCGCTATACAAGCTATCCAACCATGCCTTATTGGGACAATACAGGATTCAACCAGGATGCCTGGAAATTTTCTGTAAGGCAGTCGTTCCTGGAAAGCAATCAAAGTGATGGTATCAGCTTATACATCCACTTACCCTTTTGTGAGAGCCTTTGCACTTATTGCGGCTGTAATACACGGATAACAAAAAATCACAGTGTTGAAGAACCGTACATTGAAGCCGTACTGAAGGAATGGAAAATGTACCGTGAAATCATGGGCGCGACTCCTCCCCTGATCCGCGAAATTCATTTAGGTGGTGGGACACCTACTTTTTTTGAGGCCGAAAACTTGCAGGTGCTGATCAAAGGCTTGCTCGAAGGCGCGGCTATTCACCCCGACGCATCATTCAGTTTTGAGGCACACCCGGCCAACACGACGGTTGTTCATTTGCAGCTATTATACGACCTTGGGTTTCGTCGCCTAAGCCTCGGGATACAGGACTTTGACCCAAAGGTTCAGTTCATTATTAATCGTCATCAAAGCTTTGAACAGGTGCAGGCCGTGACCGAACAGGCGCGCCGTATCGGTTATACTTCCATTAATTTCGATCTTATTTATGGTCTGCCATTGCAAACTTTAGAAGGGCTTACAAATACGATGCAGCTGGTTTCTGAATTAATGCCCGATCGGATTGCCTTTTACAGTTATGCCCATGTCCCCTGGATTAAACCGGGACAAAGGCGTTTTACTGAACGGGACTTACCAGATGCATCCGCCAAAACTAAATTATATGAAATAGGCCGGAGCCTGCTTAAGGGTTATGGTTTCCTGGAGATAGGAATGGATCACTTCGCGCTTCCCGGCGATGAACTTTTACTTGCCGAGCGTTCAGGCAATCTGCACCGTAATTTCATGGGCTATACGCATCAGCATACCCAATTGTTAATTGGCCTGGGGGTATCCTCTATTAGCGACTCCCTTTATGCTTTTGCTCAAAATGTTAAAGTAGTAGAAGATTATCTTCGCCTGGTAAATGAAGGTGAACTACCTGTTTTTAAGGGCCATATTTTAACCGATGATGACCTGATCGTCCGTAAACACATTTTAAATATCATGTGTAAGGGCTATACCACCTGGAACCACCGTACAGAACCCAGCAGGGCTATATTTAAAGCCATAGAACGCCTGCAACCACTGGCAGACGATGGATTGATTGAGCTCAATTCGTGCGGCCTGACTGTTACTCCCAAGGGAAAGCGTTTTTTACGAAACATTTGCATGGCGATGGATGCAAGATTATGGGCCGATAAGCCTGCCACCCAATTATTTAGTATGGCGATATAAAGACCGCCTATGTTTTCCAATCTATTTAATTTGATGAAAGATCATCGAATTGAAATCGGCTTTTTAATCCCTTCGGCCAAACACAGACACGCTCATTTCACTATAAAAAATTTATTTTGGAACATATAAATTATCTTTTCGTAGAAATGACATTCTTCTTGTTAAAAAAGGTGATGTTTGACAAATAAAGGTTTAAAGAAAATGATTGATGTGAATTTAAAAATCCGAATGATTATAAAGGATAAACTGGGTGTGGATGATTCGGTAATAAGGGATGAAGCTACATTTTACGATGACCTGGGTGTTGATTCCCTGGATTTTTGCGAAGTGATTGTGGATATTGAAAAAGCCTTTGATATCACAATCCCTGATGAAATTTGCACAAAGCTTAAAACAGTCAGCGCCCTTGTTAATTACGTGAGTCAGCAAGTATATCAACATGCTTAATGGTATAATATTGTAGATTTATGCGGCAGCTCCGCGATATAAAAAAAAACTGCTATCCTGGTCCGACAACAGTTTTAACTAAATCAAACAAAACAAAAACGCGTGTTGAATTTTACACTATAATCAT
>JANYAB010000043.1 GCA_025355225.1 Bacteroidota bacterium | reverse complement strand
TTAACGTGTTGTGCGATTAAAAAAATGATATAAAAATGAAAGAAAAAGTTGTGCATTATATTGATAATCAATATATTAAAGAATATTTAACGCCAATCAAATATTTCTTTATGCACAACCTTTCGAGCAATTTCTATCTATTTTTGGACATTACCAAATCTGTTTTTAAATCTTCTATTAATGCTGATGGTAACTTTAAATTTTATCCGAGACAACCAAAACTATCTGATTGTCAAATAATTGCTTTGTCAATCACTGCTGAATCTATCGGTATTGATTCTGAAAATTATCTGTTTGGTAAGCTTAAAAAGGATTACAAGAACGATTTTCCTAACCTAATACATAGGTGTAATTTTAACCGGCGAAGAAAACGACTTGCGCCGTATCTCCAGCAATTAAACCAAATTCTTGCTGATAGAATGAATGAATCTGAAAATGCCTTTATAGTCGATTCTATTCCGGTTCCTATCTGCAAGATCGCCCGTGAAAAATCATCAAAGGTTTGCAGGGAAAACTTTGAAACAGCTCCCGATAAGGGCTATTCAGCCGTAAATAAAGCCTGGTACTTTGGTTATAAACTACATCTTGTAACTTCTGTCAAAGGTGTATTTCATTCAATGGATCTAAGTAAAGCAAGCGTGCATGATATTCACTATCTAAATGACGTAAAACGTTCAGGACTAAATAATTGTACGCTTATTGGAGATAAAGGATATTTATCCAAAACTTGTCAATCAGACCTTTTTAATACAGTAAAGATTGAATTAAAAACACCTATGCGTAATAATCAGCAAAATAAAGAACGATTCGAACCCATCTTCAGACGGTTCAGAAAGCGTATTGAAACATTATTTGCTCAACTCTGCGATCAGTTCATGCTCAAAAGAAATTATGCAAAATCTGTTGCCGGTTTATCAGTCAGAATATTGACTAAGTTTACTGCTATAACCTGCCTGCAATTCATCAATATTAAAAACAACAAACCACTAAATCATCTTAAATATGCTTTGGCATTTTAATCGCACAATACGTTTGGATTAATATTTAATGAGAATCAAGAACCAGAAGTCAAGATAAAAAAGTAAAGACCTGCTTATCCACTATGTCTAAACTTCGTTCTTTTCAATCGTTTTTCATCCCAACGCTATTTTCTTGGTTCTTGACTCTTGACCCGCCCTGGTTAGCGTAATGATTTGAATGCAGCACGAAGCTCTTCAGCAAAGAGTTTCGGTTGTTCCCAAGCTGCGAAGTGCCCGCCTTTGTCGAGCTTGTTGTAATAGATGAGCTTCGGATATGCCCGTTCTGTCCAGCTTCGGGGCGCTTGATAAAGCTCATCCGGATAGGCGCTCACTGCAACCGGGATGGTGATGCCCTTCGGATCAAAGAAGGGGAGCTTGCTTTCCCAATAGAGACGGGCAGAAGAAATGGCTGTACCTGTCAACCAATAGAGCGTAATGTTGTCAACTATGTCTTCCCGGGTCAGGCCTTCAGACTGGCCGTTGAAAACGCGTGTAATGAGCGCGAGGCTGGCTGCATCGTGGTCAAGCATCCAGGCGGCCAGGCCAACAGGTGAATCTTCAATCCCGTACAGCGTCTGTGGCCGGTTCGCCATCTCACCGGCATAGCCCACGCCGTGTTTGTAGAAAAAATCGAGCTGATCCCACGCATGTTTCTCGTCAGTTGAGAGGCCGGATGGCGGGGGGGTGTTGAACTGGAGTGCTTTCGAAACGTCGGCCGGAAGTGTGGCAGGCATGTTGGTATGAATACCAATCAATTCGGGTGGTGCCTGTAGCGCCATTTGTTCGGTAACCGCATTGCCCCAGTCACCGCCTTGCGCAACAAACCGGGTATATCCCAGACGTTTCATTAGCACTATCCATGCCCGTGCAATGTGTTGCGGGTCCCAGCCAGTCGTGGTCGGTTTGCCCGAAAAACCATAGCCCGGAAGTGACGGAATTACGACATCAAAAGCATCTTCCGCCTTTCCGCCATAGGCAACAGGATCAGTGAGCGGACCGATGATCTTCAACTGTTCGATGATTGAGCCTGGCCAGCCATGAGTGATAATTACCGGCAGTGCCTTCGGATTTTTAGACCTGACATGGATAAAATGGATGTCAACACCGTCTATATTCGTAACGAACTGCGGGTACGAATTTAACTTCGCCTCGCACTTACGCCAATCGTATGCTGTTCCCCAGTACTTCGCGAGTGCTTGAATAGTAGACAACTGCACGCCCTGGGATTGATCGGCGACTGTTTCCTTATCGGGCCATTTTGTTGCCAGCACACGCTTGCGGAGGTCGGTGAGCGCCGCATCAGGAATGTTGATATGGAAGGGGCGAATTGTTTCCGGGATTTTGGTATTGGTGGCTGGAGTAGTCTGTGCTAAAACCGGGGCTGTGAGCAAAATAAGGACCCCGGTAATACCATTGATTGTTGTACCGGCAATGGTGCGCTTGTTTTTCTTCGTTGTTTTCATGGTTTTGAGATTTATTTTTTTAAGGTATTTTCCCGAAATATGAATTGCCGATGTCTGCTGCCCGGCATAAACAAAAAAATATTGTGAGTTATTTAGTTATCAGATCAGTTACCGTTTGATTGAGAACGCTGTTCACATTGATGGTAGCTTTGGTATGATTATATAATGCATTTTTTTCGGAAGCTCACCAGGTGGGCGTGCAAACTGCAGTATGAATATTTTCAGATCGGCACTAATCAAATCCTGACCTTTTTGAAAACCCTTTTTCTTAAATTGCGAAAAGAAATAATCAAACTGTTCGCCAGTCAATATGGCTAATTTAGCTATATGAACTTTTAAGGTTTCTTTAGCTTCGATCGGTGGCTTTAACTTAATATCACCAACAATTTTGAAATCAAAAAGTTTTTAAAGAGAAGTATGAATATTACAGATTCGCAAACAAAAAACGCTCCTCATTTTCATGAGATGCGTTACTGGTCCCTAATGGTACAAATCCCGAACCGGTTTATTTTGGATTAGCAACAAATCGCTGGATTTTGGAACTAAAATCTATTTCCTATCTTTAGGTTAAAACGCATATCATGAAAAAGTTTACACTAATCGGCCTGCTTTGCGCGACCTTCCTGTTGGGCTATGGTTTCAGCCGTTTAACCAACCCGGTCAATAGCGGTCCGCGGGTGACGGGCATCGGCGGTATTTTTTTTAAGGCTAAAGACCCCGCGGCGCTTAAGGCCTGGTACAGCAAGAATCTGGGCATCCGTATGGGGGTAGACGGTTCAAATTTTGAATGGCACCAGGGCATGGACAGCACAAAAAAGGGTTTTACCATATGGGCGCCGTTTAGGGAAACCACCAAATACTTTCAGCCATCTGAAAAGCAATTTATGATCAATTACCGCGTGGAAGGATTGGATCAGCTTTTAGCCCAAATGAAAGCGGCGGGTATTCTGCCGACTGACAGCGTGCAAAAGACGAGCTATGGCAATTTTGTACACTTAATGGACCCGGAGGGCAATAAGATCGAATTATAGGAGCCGAATGATGTGGAATTTTCCAAAATGGGCAGCATAACGACCAAATAAGATTATCCCTGCGTCAAGATAGCTTTTAGTTATATCTGAAAAACAAAGAGTTACGAGCAAAAAAAATGGGGCAAAAGTCTGATTTTAAGACCTTGCCCCATGATGGGGTCGGTCGTGGTACAAACCTCGAACCGGTTTATAGCTGATTTACAGAAAATAGCTGGGATTTGAAGACATTGATGGTACAAATTTCGAACCAGCTAAAAATTATTGAATATTCATTTTTTCAGTTCATTAAAGGAAACTAAAAAAGGGTACATAAATGCATTAGCTAAAAGGTGTAATACTTTGTTGATTGACTACGACGGGGTTAATTGTCAAAACGGTTGCCCATCTAACAAAGATGCGTTACAAGAGATATAATGGTAGCTTAGTACCAGTATAATTAATCAGCGATGACAGAACTAATCAAACAAAATATCATCAAACATATTGCGCTTTCCGAAGAAGAAACTGAAGTATTTTGCAATTTATTTCAACAAAAACTCATTCGTAAAAAAAGTTTCTTGCTGAGAGCTGGTGAAGTTTGCAGGTTTGAAGGCTTTGTAAACAAAGGGCTTTTTCGCGTTTATCATATTGATCAGAATGGTTTTGAGCAAATATTATACTTTGCAGCTGAGAATTGGTGGATCACTGATATTGACAGTTTTACCAATGGTATGCCTTCGCAACTTTACATAGAAGCAATTGAAGATAGTGAGGTTCTACTGATTTCCAAAAAGGACAAAGAATTTGCCTATACCAATCTGCCTAAAATAGAAAAGCTATTCCGAGTAATGACTCAAAAAACGCATGCAGCCTTACAGAGGAGAATGATCGACAATTTAAGTAAAACTGCAGACCGGCGCTATCTCGACTTCATGGAGAAATATCCTGAATTATTCCAACGTCTTTCTAACCTGCAGATAGCTGCTTATTTAGGGATCAGCCATGAGTTCCTGAGTAAGATCAGAAAGAAGATAGCCGGTCGAAAATAAATGCAGTTTTTAATTTATTGAACTTGTTCAATCTTTTCGCGCTATGGATGGATGCACCTTTGCATTATAATTTAAAGCACTTACAGATGAAGCAAATTATTTCAATAACATTATTAACAACTCTAATTTTACTCAAAATGGAATCACAGGCACAAAGTTTCAAAACGATTGAAGCAGGCAATTTAAAACTACAGGTTTACAACGCATCAGAAAACAGTTTTGGTGTAGCATCGGTTATTGTATCCGGTAAAACTGACGCCGTTTTAATTGACGCGCAATTCACCCTGACAGATGCTGATAAAGTAGCGCAGGAAATCAAAAATTCCGGCAAAAAATTAACTACTATTTATGTTTCTTACGGCGACCCTGATTTTTATTTCGGACTGGAAGTTTTCAAAAAATACTTCCCGGAAGTAACTGCTTATGCCTCACCGGCGACAGTGGAACATATCAAAGCGACTGCTCAAAAGAAGTTAGAAGTTTGGGGTGGGCAATTAGGTAACAAGGTAACTTCAAATGTTATCTTACCTCAGGTTTTAAAAGGCAACAGCATTGAGCTGGAAGGACAGAAATTAGAGGTTGCAGGCTTAGAAGAATTTCCCACCAAAACTTTTGTATGGATACCTTCCATCAAAGCAGTTATAGGTGGTATCAACGTTTTTGGAACCACATTCAACCTTTGGATGGCGGATGCGCAGACCGCTGATGCGCGTAAGCAATGGACTAATGTTTTAGATAAAATTGAAGCATTACATCCTGCTATCGTGATTCCTGCCCACGCTAATTCAGCAAGCCCATTTGATGAAAGCGCTGTAAAGCATACAAAAAGCTATATCGAATTTTACGAAGAAGCTTTGAAAACCAACAAAAGTTCAACAGCGCTGGTTGCAGCGATAAAAGAAAAATACCCTGCGCTTACTTTTGACGTAGCCTTACAAATAGGTGCAAAAGTAAACACAGGAGAAATGAAATGGTAAAATTGAAAATATTGTTCAACCTGACAATGCTTATTGCGCTGTCAGGTTGTTCTTTAAATCAAAAGAAAATGACAAATCTTGAAATTATAAAAAGCACTTATGAAGGAAAGACTTCAGAAGAAAACGGCAAAAATTTAATCAAATATGCAGCCGAAGATATCTCCTGGACTGAAGCCAAAGGTTTTCCTTACGCAGGAACCTACATAGGTTTGCAGAACGTTACAAAAAACGTTTTTAGCCGCTTGGGAAGCGAATGGGTGGATTATAAGTTTACTCCGGAAGACTATGTTGCAAGTGATGATAAGGTTGCTGCCTACGGTACCTACACAGGCATTTACAAAATCACCGGCAAATATTTTGAAGCCCGGGTAGCCCATGTCTGGAAATTGAAAGATGGAAAAATAATAAGGTTTGAACAGTTTGTAGACAGCAAGCTGGTAAATGACGCCATCCTACCAAAGCCATAAAAGACCAATTATTGGTAAATGGACATTCCGGATCCATTGGTCACCTCATTCCGGAATAGCAAACATTTAATCTCGTAACACTTTGACCATATTAATTTATTGATTATTAATTGCGATCTTCCTTCTTTTCAACACAACCCGATGCTCTAAAGCGCACGGAATAACCGGGTGAAGCCTGCCGTAATATTCAGTAACATCGTTCATGCTAAAGCCGCCAGCATAAGGAGTTTTCTTTGCGGAGTTGATTATACGGTCATTTAAAAATGACCTGTTTATTTGCCCCATAGCATTTATACTGTATTTAATCTAACTAAAAAAAACATTTTAATTTAATTTGTATCATTCGATACAATATGTATATTTGCATCAGAATAATAATCATGGCAGGCAGGAATAAGATATATAATGAAGAAGAGGCCCTCGATAAGGCTATCAAAGTTTTTTGGGAAAAAGGCTATGAAAACGCTTCATCCCGTGATTTGCA
>JANYAB010000325.1 GCA_025355225.1 Bacteroidota bacterium | reverse complement strand
TTGGGTTGAAAAAATAGTTGTAATTTTATATTATGTTGATATTGTTGGACATAGATGGAGTAATGGTTCCTGCCAACTCTTGGAAAAAACCAGAGTTTCATGACGATGGGTTCCCTATGTTTGATTCAAGGTCAGTAAGGGCGCTTCAGAAAATCATTTCTGAAACTGGGGCCTCCCTTTTGCTAACAACGTCACATAAATCAAAATACAACATTGCTCAATGGCGTAATATTTTCAAATCAAGAGGTATTAAAGCGAAGCATATCCATCGCTTGTCAAGCAATAGTTTACATTCAAGTCGTAAAGATGAAATTTTAGATTGGTACATGGCGAAGCATATTCCCAATGAAGAATTTGTAATTATAGATGACGATAAATTATTAAATGGATTACCAACCAACATTAAGAATAATTTAGTTCTAACAAGTTCTTCAGTTGGACTAACTGATGAACTTGCTGAAAACGCAATTTCAATTCTTAAGAATAGAGCATATAATTATGCCTGATCACGTCATTTAAAATCAATATGCCTTATAAAAACTTTCGGGCGGTCCTAAATAACTTGGCTTTTCTCCGCCTATGTTTATTACAATCTTCTGTAATACTACTGCGGGATCAACCATCCAGAATTTTAAAGTGTGGTTACCTGGTTTACTGATATGATGCTTTGATATCAATATTTTGATATTATCACTGACATCCTTATTCCATGCTCCCTCTGATTTATCTGCATTAATATTTATCACCTGGGGCTGTTCATCATCAAATGAAACTGCGTAATGGAGGCCCTGGGTGTTTGTAAAATCGATTGTTGGTGATATATAAGCCTCTACTTTTACTTCCCCTGTATCAATTAAATTCACTTGATACTCTAAATGGGGGCTATTGCCGCCAGGTACCTGGCTTTTTGAAGTGACCGGGAAGGGTGTCATTCCAGATAAAGTGCGCCCATAATCGGGCAAATGCCCCCATTGAACCTTATCGGTGTTTATTGCTTTGCTATAATGCGCCGCCTCTATAGAAACATAACCATTAGTCTCTGCATGCCCGCGCACCATCTTGACAGGCGTCCCATTATTATTAACAATTGTTTGTATAGTTACCTTATCACCACCGGCACTTGTTATAATAATGGGAATATGTCGTATACCAGCTGGAGCTTTTGACCAGTCAACGCTAACCCACAAACGCTGCTCCTTATCAATTTTGCCGCTTTTGGGGCTGACCTTAACCCAAGGCGCAGTTTGGACCGTGTAGTCAAAAGGACTTCGCCCACGGTTAAATACTTCGATGTAGTGAGTTGAATTGGCATCTGCTGAAAATCCCGGAAGTACCGCATCACTTTGTTCTTTTGGCCACCACAGCGCCGAGCCCTCGATAGCTAGACCCATCGCGCCGGCTTCAGGCAGATCAACCTGCGTAACATCCGGCATTTTGTTAACCCGTGGTTCCTGCCAATAAGTGTACCCTATGTGAGTTTGGTCCATCATGTGGTCCCACTTTCCGCCAGCTAAAATCTTATTGTAGTAATTGGATATTTCTGCATCCTTAGCATATAAATCTTTAACTTTTTCGGCCATTTCATTTGTTGCCGCCCTGCCTTGTTTTGCACAAAGGCTATTTTTTGCTGCCGCGAAATACAACTCATTTAAATTTGAACAGGCCTGCACCGGGTGCAACACCAATTGATAATAGGCATCCTTGTAAGCTGCGGGTATTTTTTTATTCAACGCCTCAGCTTCATCCCTAAGTTTATTATAATCGGCAACCACGGTTTCAAACTCGCGGTAATTAACCAGGCTATAAGTATTTTGATCCAGCAATTCGGGCTTACGGCGGCCATTGTATTTGGTATATTTCGATAAGATACCGGCGATCTCTTTAGCGTATGTCGGTCCAAATTGTTGTTGGGCCCATAACCTGGTGTATTCCTCCAATCTATCAGCCGGCCATTTTTTCGGCGACCATGCGTAATCCAGGAAAAAACTGATCGGGAACTCCATTGGTTTAAGGTCGCCGACATTAACGACCCATACCTGTTTAGCCCCATACTCATAGGCTAAATGCATTTGTTCCCAAACCTTGGGGAGGGGATTCGTATTCAGCCACTTATAATTACGCGGGCCGCCCACATAATCAAAATGATAATAAATACCATATCCCCCTTTACGATAAGGATCTGAAAGTTTAGGTAATTTGCGGATGTTACCCCAATTATCATCACACAGCAACAAGGTAACGTCATCCGGTACACGCATGCCTTTATCATAATAATCCTGAACCTCTTTGTATAGAGCCCACATTTGAGGTATTTGAGTAACATCTTTTCCGGTAGTTTCGGCAAGGATTGAACGTTGATCGCTGACAATTTTCTCCAGCAACGCTATATTGCTGCCTTCAGTCATCGGCATATCACCATCACCGCGCATACCTATGGTAACAATGGTTTCTTTATTGTCCATATTCTCTATGCCCTTTTTCCAAAAATCCTTTAGTACGGTACTATTGGTTTCGTAATTCCAAGTACCGGTACCATAACGCTTCCACTCCTGCTGCGCCCTGTCCATGGGTTCGTGATGCGAAGTTCCCATTACAATACCATATTCATCTGCCAATACAGGATCAAGCTTGTCGTCATCATTAAAAGCATTACCCCACATGGCAGGCCATAAATAGTTACCCTTTAACCTCAGAATAAGCTCAAACATCTTTTCATATACTTTGTGATTTACCCCACCGAATTTCTCCCTTGTCCAGCCGGAAAATGCCGGCGCCTCGTCATTAATGAAAATTCCACGATATTTTACCGCAGGTTCACCGTCTGAATGGCGACCCGGTACTACATATAAGGTTTTTTGTTCTTTTACCGGCACATCCGCCCACCAATACCAGGGCGAAACACCTATTTGGACTGACAAATCATAAATTCCATAAATAGTTCCCCTCTTGTCGCTTCCCGCAATAACCAGCGCACGATCAACGCCCGGTAATGGGTTTTGCACTACTTGCAGCAAAAAAGTCTCCCATTTCCCCGCTATGCCCGTTACATTAAGTTTCTTTTGTTTTATAAGCCCATCTATCAATGAGCTTTTGCCTATTGTGCCAACTATTAATATCTCCTTCCCTACCGGCGTCTTGTCTGTATAAAGTGACGGGGCTGCCTTTGTAACCGTTGTAATATCCTTCTGTAGGTCTTTCAATGCCCTGATCACACCAGGGTAATCAGATCCGCTTATGTACAACGGTGCTGATTTACCCGTCACCGAAAGGGCAAAGTATCCCTTCCCATTTTTTGCAGATACATATGAGCCAGGATTACCGGCGTATGCTTTATTAGTATCCGTTAAAAAAAACACTCCCGTCAATAAAAATAAACTAACACAAATCCTCTTTGAATTCAGTTTGACCATGATGGAACCAGGTTTGAAAATTTCTTTCATAAGGTAAATAATTTATGTGGACGCTAATAAGTGTTTATTAAAAATTGACTACTTTCCAATAAGCTTTTTTGGGCTGCAGGTTCTGATCAAACAATAAAGGATAGTTTTTTCTGCCTCTTACCGGGTATTCATCCAGCCAGGTATGCTTATCCGAAATGTTCCAAAAGGTAACACCGGTAATTACATTCCGGTATTCGCGGAATACTTTAAATACCTCAGCATATTTATCCGATTGTTTTTGTTCCAGGTCGACTGTATATGCCCCAGTTTCACCTTCACGCAATGCACGATGGTTCTTTTCCCATGGATAAACCGACACATCCAATTCTGTGATCTGTACCTTTAAACCAAGAGACGAAAACTCTTTGATGGAAGCAACCAGTTCCTTTTGTGAAGGTTCGTAGATTGACCAGTGCGCCTGTATACCCACGCCATTTATAGGGACTTTAGCTTCAACCAGCTTCTTTAATAGTTTGTAAACCCGCTCTCTTTTTTCAGGCCTTTCAGTATTGTAATCATTATAAATCAATATGGCGTCAGGGTCGGCCGCATGGGCGTATTCAAAGGCTTTAGTAATGAAATCCTCACCACATATTTTGCACCACAATGAGTTTCGCAGAAACTTGGTGCTGTCATCGTCTATTGCTTCATTTACTACATCCCAGGCATAAATTTTCCCTTTATAACGGGTCACTACAGCGGTAATATGATCTTTCAGTCTTTTAAGCAGAACATCTTTTGTAACCTCATTACCCAGATCATCCTTAAAAAGCCAACGGGGCGTTTGCTCATGCCAGCATAAATTATGACCCCGCACCTTCAGATGATGGGCTTGGCCAAAATTTACTATTGAATCAGCATCTTTCCAATTATACCTGTTTTCTTCAGGATGGATCGGACCCATTTTCATTGCATTTTCTGGCGTTAAACTGTTGAACTGAGTCAGTATTAAAGTTGCTTCCTCTTTGTTTTTAAGTGCCTGCGGCGACACCGCTACCCCAATTGGAAAGTAGCTTTTATAATAGTCCCTTAAACCCTTTTGTGTATCTGGCGACTGAGCGGCTAACGGTAATGAATAGCCGATCAGCATTAAGCACAGGATAAAAATAATAAAGTCTTTAGGATGTCTTATTGCATTTTTCATGTAATGGTATTGGTATGTGTATTTGTGGTTTAATATATCATCAATTTATTGGATCCATCGGATAAAGTTCAAATTCAATTGCCTCGGTTCAGATGAAAGAAAAGTTACAATAAGCTACACCACTATTATAAGTCTGTTCCGCAAGCGGCAAAACAAGACGATAAACTATGATTTATAGCAATCGATTACAAATATATATATGTTTTTAGAAGAAATCGCTTCAAAAAGGTGGCTTAACAATTATTTTACAAATAAAAATTCATCTTTTTGATGTAAATCGATTGCTTAATAATGACAAAACACCAAGATTTATCAATAAAATCAAGCTTTTACAAGAAAAATAACGCAGGAGTAAAATTCATATATTTATAAAAACAAATAAATCTTGTTATAAAATTTTCATTTTTTTCCTGTTTTTTCAATATAAATTATAATTATAGATGAGTTTTCTGATACGACATTTTGTTAAAATCAACTTTTTTTATTTTTTTATTGCAATCGATTGCAATTTTAAAAATTCTTTTTATTTTTATTCCGACTTAATTACCAATTATAAAAGCCTTTTCTGAGCAAAAAATTTATGAACGGATTCATATCATCGGCATACAATACTGTAGATACCAATATCCTATTATTAATGAATTAGTTATGTCATAAAACCTGTACTATAAAGTCAATTATTTAAATAAAACCATTAACCAATTAAACAACCGATTATGAAAAAAAAGCAGTCACCGCATGCAATTAAACTCACAATGTTAATTACCAGGAAACCCATTTTTAAGAGTCATCCAAATATCAATTGTTAAATAGTTAAAACTGGCAGGGGCTATTTTCAAACAGCCGCACGTCAATAATTATAGTCTTGATCATTAAATTTTTATCTCAAACCAATTATGGAAAAACTTAAACTTATCAAATGCTGGAAAACATTGCTTTTACTAATCGGTATGAGTATGTTTTCGGGGCCACTTTTTGCCCAAAATCCCACTGTCAAAGGAAAAGTGGTGGATGAAAAGGGCGATGCACTTATAGGCGTCACTATTAAAATAAAATCGTCAACAGAAGCCACAACTACCGATGTGAACGGCAACTTCTCTTTACAGCTTCCTGCCAATGAGACAACTATTGTATTATCATACGTAGGTTATATCACAAAGGAAGTGGCGGTCAAGCCTTCGGGTACCCCTATCCAAATCAGCCTGATACCCGAACCCAATAACCTTAACGAGGTAGTGGTGGTTGGGTACGGAACGCAGCGAAAAAGGGATGTTACCGGATCGATTGCATCCGTAAGTGCACAAACACTCCAGGAAGCGCCAAGCTCAAACGTAATCAGCGAATTAAAAGGCCGCACCGCGGGTGTGGACATAATTAGCAATGGATCGACGCCTGGTTCAAGCGCACAGATACGCATCAGAGGAGACCGTACAATGACGTCAAACAATACAGCAACAAGTACCGTCAACGCGCTTGACCAGCCGCTTATTGTTGTGGACGGCATACCCTACGGAGGCAATTTCACTGACCTTGATGCAGATAATATTGCGAGTCTGGAAATTTTAAAAGACGCTTCTGCCACAGCTATTTATGGCTCAAGGGGATCAAACGGTGTTATTTTGGTAACCACCAAAAGAGGCCGAAACGGTAAAGCAGTATTGTCATATAACTCATATTACGGCGTTTCGAACATTTTAGCGGAATTGAAGGTATATAATGGCCCTCAATACGCTCAATTTAAGGCAGATGCGGCAACGCTTAACACGCAGAACCCTGGTCAGGCAAATTATCCGCTTACTGCCGCTGAACAAACAGGCCTTACTAATGGTACCAGTACCGACTGGCAAAAATTAATCTATCGGCAAGGACATACAACAGACCAAAATGTAAGCCTTTCAGGCGGTAATGAGAATACTCAGTATGGAATGGGTGCCGGTTACTATAACGAAACTGGTATTATACCAAACCAGAGATACGAACGGTACTCTTTGCGTACCACACTCGATCATAAATTGAGTAACAGCATAAAAATAGGTATTAACAATTTAACTACCCTGCAGTACACTAATACACCCGGGGGATCAGGCGTAACTTCAGGTCTTCTTAAACTAAGCCCTTTAACTGCCCCGTACAATACTGATGGCTCCGTTAACCTGCTTCCGCTTACAGGCTCCATTGATGCTGCAAATATTAGCCCACTAACACTGATAACCGACGCAAATGCTATATTGAACAACGACAGGAGGTTCAGAACATTTAATAGTGTGTATGGAGAAGTATCCTTTTTGAAGTATTTTAAGTATAGGCTTAATGTTGGCTTAGATTGGAGCCAGGACAATAATAACCAATACACGGGTGCAAATACCTATGTTAACTCAAGCATAACAACACAGGGTAATACTACGGCATCTGTAAGCAATACCGAAGCATATACTTACACGATAGAAAACCTTTTAACTTTTGATAGAGTATTTGCCCAAAAACACCATGTAACCTTTACCGGCCTGGCGAGTGCGCAAAAGGATCATTTTGAAAGCAGTGGTTTTAACGCCCTGGGCGTACCCGCGGACTATATCCAAAACAAAAACTTCGCACTGGCAGCAAGTATCAGTCCCCAAAATGGCAACTTTAATGAAAGAGGCTTATTGTCGTACATGGCACGTGTAAATTATGCTTATGACAATCGCTATGTATTTACGGCGACTGTACGTGAGGATGGATCTTCTGTTTTGGCACCGGGTCATCAATACTTTACTTACCCTGCTATCGGAACAGCATGGAATGTTACTAACGAACAGTGGATGAAAGGGATTAACGCCCTCGACAATCTTAAATTAAGACTTGGCTGGGGTAAAACCGGTAACCAGGGCTCTCAACCATACCAAACGTTGGGCTCTCTTGGTAGTGGCACCACCAATACCTACAATTTTGGCACCACCGCCGCTGGTCAGCAAAATGGTTATATTGTTAATTCGCTTGCCAATCCCAATTTACATTGGCAATCTACGACAGAATGGAACCTGGGTTTAGATTTCGGACTGCTTCATGATCGCATTACCGGTACTATCGAGGCTTACGACGAAGAGACCAAAGATATCCTGGTGAACAATACTTTACCCGGAAGTAATGGTGCCACAACCCAAATCAGCAATTTAGGTAAATCAAGAGACAAGGGGCTTGAAATTACCATAAGCACCATTAATATACAAAGTAAAGATGGGTTCAGATGGTCTACGGATTTTGTTTGGGCAGCGAACAGGGAAGCCATTGTGGCCCTGCCGAACGGTGCTAGCAACAATCTTGCAAACGATTGGTTTGTTGGACAACCGATATCTGTAATTTACGATTACAGAAAAATAGGCATCTGGCAAACCGGAGACCCGGGACTTGCAACCCAAACATCGCCTAAGGAAGTTGCAGGCCAAATAAAAGTACAGGATGTAAACGGCGATGGCGTAATCAGCGCAGCTGATAAACAAGTAATCGGTAATTTTCAACCACAATGGACAGCAGGGATAACCAACAGGTTCGCTTACAAAAACTTTGATCTTTCGATCGTCCTGAACGCGAGGATTGGAATGAAGGTATTGGTGCCTTATATTTCAACAGATGCGGCTTCTAACGGATTTGGCTTTTTCCTGCAAGGCAGGACCAATGAGGTGAAAGTAAACTATTGGACCCCAACTAATCCCACCAACGAATTTCCGCGGCCGGATCAAAGTGTATCGGGCCCTGCATTTGGTTCAACCCTTCAATACGTCGATGGTTCATTTATTAAATGCAGAAGCATAAACCTGGGTTATACTATCCCTTCCAACCTTCTTGCACGTGCGGGGATCAGTTCGCTAAGGGTGTATGCCACTGCTTTGAACCCATTTATCTTGTATTCTCCTTTTGTAAAGAAGGGTTTCGGGCCTGATCCGGAAGGAAACGGATATGGAGGTGCTGTAACCCCTTTTGGCGGCGGAATTTCTTCGTTGAGCCAACAGATCACAGTTAATGCCAATAACCCGTCGACCCGTCAGTTTAATCTTGGCGTAAGTGTAAAATTCTAACTATTTAAATAAAAAAAATATGAAACTACACAGTAAAATATCACTCATGATTACAGCGGCCATTCTATTGGTTTTTGGTAGCTGTAAAAAAATATTAGAAGAGCATCCCAAATCTAACATTGTACCTACATTTTTAGCGACTCCGACAGGGCTTTTAGGTGCGCTTACCGGTGTATACAATGACCTGCGCAGCAGCTATGGTACCGAAGGCTTTACTTTAACGCTTTATGCCGGGACGGATGAAATGATTGCAGGGTCACAAGCCCAGGATAATGGTGTCTGGAATGCCTATAATGGACTGAACGGCCTTTCCACGAATGGCGGGTTTAACGTCTGGTACCAGGATATTAATACGCTGAACGGTATTTTGAAGTACGCACCGGTATCGGGACTGCCAGCTGCCACCCTGAACCAATATGTTGGACAGGCAAAGTTTTTACGCGCATTCTGCTATTTTTATCTTTTAACAACTTATGGGAACGTACCACTCCATACTACATTTAATACCCAGGCTTTAAGCGCTGATGCGCCCGCTGCTCCTGCCGCTGTCTACACACAGATAATACAGGATCTATTAGACGCATCAACCGAATTGCCGCCTACAATAACAGCGCCTTTTCTGGGTAAAGCCGCGACTGCCCCAACTGCTTTATTCCTTTTATCAAAGGTTTACCTTACCAGGGGATGGTCCAGTTCGGCGCAACCCACGGATTTCCAAAGTGCTTATAACACTGCTACTACGCTTATCACCAATAAAGCTACATACGGCCTTGATCTGTGGCAGGATTACGGTGATGCTTTTAAAATGGCCAATGATTACGGCAAAGAAGTTCTTTTTGTAAGCGACCACGACAACAGTGTGCAGTTTGGCCAATTCCAGACCGGTGCTTCAGGTGGAGCAGCACAGAATGTACTCCCTAATCTTTTCAGATGGAACTATGTTTCTGCACTCGGAATTAATTCAAGTGCTGGTGTACCGCAGGTTTCCAGCGGTCCTGCCTCAATGGTAAGGGATGTGAATAACGGTCGGCCGTATACGCGTTCAGCGCCAAATACACCTTATACCATTTACCATGCTTTTGCCGACCAGGTAAATGATTCGCGTTATTCCAAAACCTTCCAAACTTTTTGGATATCCAATACTGCTTGTACAAGTGCCCGCGGGGCGCTCGTGGTGGGGGTAGATACCGCGATATTGATGCCGGGCGTAGAGGTTCCACAAGCCAGAAGAGATGCATTTAAAGGTGTTATCACAACACCGAGCCAATACAGCAATAACGTGTTCCCTACCGTAAAAAAGTTTGACGACGTTACCAGGGCAAATGTGAATGACCCATCGACCAGGCCTTATTGCATATACAGGTTTGTCGAGGTCTACTTTATTGCTGCTGAAGCTGCCTTTAAATTGAATGATAATGTTAATGCTGCCAAGTATCTTAATATGATCAGGGAAAGAGCAGCTTTCAGAACCACCAATACGGCTGCACAAAACGCGGCTGCAGCTTTGGCAATGGATATTACGCCAGCCCAGGTCGACATTGATTTCATTCTGGATGAGTATACCCGTGAGTTTTATGGCGAGC
>JANYAB010000815.1 GCA_025355225.1 Bacteroidota bacterium | reverse complement strand
GTCGTTATTATTAATAAAAGGCACACAGGAATCAGCCACAGTAAATGCTATTATCGTGTTTATTAAAGTGGCTATAGTCTTGGTATTCATTTTTATCGGCTGGCATTACATCGTGCCTGCCAATCATACCCCATATATGATCCCGGATAATGCTCCGCCGGTAACATTACCTAATGGTAAAATATATTCTTATTTGCCGTTCTTTAATCATGGGTGGGGCGGCGTGCTCAGGGGCGCGGGTGTAGTATTTTTTGCCTTTATCGGTTTTGATGCTGTTTCTACCGCCGCACAGGAAGCAAAAAATCCGAAAAGGGATATGCCTATCGGTATTCTGGGCTCCTTAGTAGTTTGTACAATTTTATATATCCTTTTTTCATGGGTATTAACAGGTGTAGCACCTTATACAGATTTTATGAAGGCTGGTAAAGAAGCATCTGTTGCTTACGCCATCAGTCATTACATGGTTCAATACTCATGGTTATCTACCTTGGTAACCATCGCTATATTAGCTGGCTTTTCCTCAGTAATTCTGGTGATGCTGTTAGGTCAATCAAGAGTTTTCTATACCATGTCAACTGATGGTTTGCTGCCAAAGGTCTTTTCTGACCTGCACCCTAAATTTAAAACGCCATATAAAAGCAATATGATATTATTTGTTTTTGTGGGTTTATTTGCGGCGATTTTGCCTGAAAGTGTTGCCGGAGACCTTACCTCTATTGGCACTTTATTTGCATTTGTGGTGGTATGTGTGGGAGTAATGATCCTTAGAAAAAAATCTCCTGACCTTATTAGGCCATTTAAAACGCCACTTGTGCCGCTTGTGCCCATATTAGGTATTCTTATTTGCGCTGCTATGATTGCAAGTTTAGCCCTTAGCACTCAGTTAAGTGCGCTGGGGTGGATGATAATTGGTTTGGTGATCTACTTTAGCTACAGTAGGAAGAATAGTAAGATCGGTAGCATAAGCGACATATTGCCTACTGCATCGGATTTTGAAAAGAAATAGAAATTATCATTTTATATTAACGAAAAAGGCCCCAAATAAGGGGCCTTTTCAATTTTTATATAATAGGGTTTTATATAGCAAATTTTATAGTGGTTACTGCTCCCTGCCCCGGGCCTTCACTGGTAATCTCAAAGGAGCCTGAGTGGCTTTCGACAATTGATTTGCAATTGTATAATCCAAGCCCTGTACCGCTCTTTTTAGTGGTAAAACCCCGCTCAAAAAACCTTTTGCTCGTCTCCTCGTCAAAGCCAAGGCCATTATCTACAATTTTCAATTCAATAAACTCCTTTGTAGACTCCATTGAAACAGAAATATGTTTTTCCTTATTGCTAAAGTCGATTGCCTCCAAACTATTTTTCAGGATATTTAAAATTACCTGCATCAACTTGGTATGATCGCCCTTTACAACATAGTTACCGCGTTTAATATTAATATTCAGCTTAACTCCCTTTTTTTCAAGTGAAGCAAAAAGCATCGAACGGCAATCATCAATAATATTTGTAATATTAACTGGCTTTCTTTCATGAACGCCGCCATGGCCCCTTACAAATTGCCGTTGTATATTCAGTATCTCCTGTATGTGCGAAACAATATTTAAAAGTTCATTTATAGAAGCGCCTACTTCCTTTTGATTATCGGTTTGCGTTTTTGAAATCCCGAGCGTGATCGCTACTAAAGCATTTGCTTTATCATCGCCTATTGCTTCAGCTAATAAGGTTCGCTGTCCTTTTAAAAACACGTGTAAGTTTTTAACTGCGTCCAGGTTATTGTTTTCAATTACCCGGTTAATCCTTGTTAAATAAGAGCCGAAACCTACCAGCGCGTTTCCGATATCATGGAGAACTTCAGAGGCGATCTCAAATTTCCCCTGTGCAATAGCCTTCTCAAGCTCCTGTTCCTTTTGCTTAATAAGTTGGTCGTTTAAAGCCTTCAGTTCTTCGGCTTGTTTGCTTAGTTCGACTGACTGGAGGTTTAATTCTTTGTTTAAGTTATTAAGCGCTTCTTCAGACAGTTTTCTGTCAGTAATGTTGTGGCCTATGCCCAGTATCCTGTTGATCTTACCATCCTTATCATAAACAGGAACTTTAGATGTTAATAGCCAATGTGGATTTCCGCTATTATCGCGAAAAACCTCTTCTTTGTTTAAAAGGGCTTCCCCGGTTCGCAAAATTTCCATATCATTTTCATAACCCCTCCGTCCTATCTCGTTCGGAAACAATTCAAGGTCGGTTTTACCGATTACTTCTGATTCAGACTTAGCGCCAATGGTTGCGACATCCGCCTTATTGGCAATAATTTTACGCCCTTCAGCGTCTTTTATGTAAATGGTACCGGGTAAATTATCGATCAATGTGCGCAGAAGTATTCGATCCCGCTGGATATCCTCTTCTGCCTGCTTTTGTGCGGTAACATCAATGTGCGTGCCTATCAGGCTATTGGTAATGTGCCCACTCTCATCCTTCAGAAACCCTCCTCTTGAACATATCCACACCCAACTGCCATCATTATGTTTCATCCGGAAGAAACTCTCGTACATGCCTACAGGCTTATCCAGGTATTTCATAAACCGGCTTATCACTTCTTCCTCATCATCAGGATGCAACAATTCTATCCATGTTTCATTTAAATTTTTATCCGAAAAACTATAGTTATTTATGTCTCTGCCCAGCATTGAAAAGTAAACGCTGTTGCAATCTAAAAAGCCTGTTTCCGGGAAATATTCCCAGGCGCCGGTATTGGATGTAGACACCAATGCCCTATATTTCTGTATAGTATCTTTTAAATTATCAAACTGATGCTGATAAAGCTCAATTTTATTCGTTTCATCTTTTAAAACAATGTCCATTATTTGAGGTGCATTTATAGAAGTTTGGTATTTGACAGCTATTAACCTTTTTTGGTTTTTATAGTGGTAAAGTAATTGTAAATACTGCGCCTTGATTATTTGTAACCATAATTTTCCCGCCGTGCGCACTTACATATTGTTTCACAATAGCAAGGCCGAGGCCAGTCCCATTATTTTTATTTTGAGTTACAAAAGGGTCAAAAAGGGTGTTTAATATCTCTGCTGGAATTCCGGGGCCATTATCACATACCGAAAGCATTAGCTTTCCGCTTTCCGTCCACGATGAGATGTGTATAAAAGGATTTGCTATTTTATGATCGAAGAGAACATCAGCCGCATTATTGATCAAATTATTCACTGCCCGCCTTAACTTGCTTTCATCGCCCGGTACAAATAAGCCATCCGGGATAAATGATTGAACGGTAATATTTTCCCAGCCATCCCGGCTTTTTGCCTGGTCAATGGCCTCAACGGTGATTTTGTTTACGTCTACCGGTTTCTTTTGTACAGGAATATCTTTAATAAAATCTAAAAAATCTTCAAATATGCCTGATGCCTGCTCTGCGGACTGATCGATCATATCGATCAATTCATTGTCCTCTCCCTCTTCACGCATCATATCGGTCATATATTTGATGTTTTTTATCGGTGCGCGCAGATCATGCATAACCATGCCAATTACCTGGCCAACTGCGGATAGTTTTTCTTTTTGGATCAGCTTTTCAGTTAATTCCGCGTTGCGTATTGCCTGAGCGGCATTTTGTACAAAAAGCTTCAGCAAATACATTTTTTCTGTCTTCAGCTTCTCCTGTTTTTGGAGTACGGCAAAAACATAATAGTTATCTATGCGGGCAAGCACCAATTCATCAACCTGAACCACCTCGTCCTTTTCTATTTTAACATTTTTGACTCTCGAAGTCAGCTCATCCAGGTTAACTTTTTCTTCAACCGCGCCAATCGACAATACTTTTTCATATTTCATGTCCTTATCCAGCTTGCCAATAAGCGCCATATTGGTATCTAAAGAACCGGCAAGCTGTTCAAGTATGTTTTTGAGTAAGGAATTAAGTTGATTTTTATTCAGGCCAAGAGAAGAGATCGACTCGATCAGTTTTTCGAGGTTACGCAATTTATTGTAATCTGTAACCGCCTTAGTTGCCAGTTGAATAATTTCTTCCGGAGCATATGGCTTACAATGGTAACCCACGTTTTGACCCGCCTGCTCAACTATTTCGTCAATAGAGCGGTCGCTATAGGCGGTAACAAAAATTATTTCTGCCTTAACGTCGTATTTTCTTATTTCAATTGCAGTTTCGAGACCACTCCAGCCAGGCATCCGCATATCCAGAAAAATTACTGCATAGGGGCGCCCTTTTTCAATTGCTAATTGCACTTTTTTTAATCCTTCCATTCCGTTTGAAGCCTTATCGACTGTAAAAACCGGAATACAAGGGTTACGGGTTAATAACAAAGGTTTGGGGCTGCCAAATAATACGTCGAAGGCATTATCAATGTCTTCCTGATCTTCTGATTGACCATGCGGTATCAAGATATCCTCAATATTATCCCTTACCATTTCTTCATCATCTATTACGAGAACAGATGTATTAACTTCATTCATGCTATTATATAATTGATTTAGTTTCAGGGGCTTTTACGTTACTATTTACATTAAGTTGTGCTTTATATTAATTTATTATAATACCGTAATAATATTATCTTTTTAATATGATATATGTTGACCCGACAGTTTTACTTTTAAACCACGCATCAATTAACTTTTAGTCGTGATTGTTAATTTTCGAGTAAAGAAAATGACAAAATTAAACTTATGATTAATAACTAAAGACCATTCATTTGACACTATTTGTTCATCAAAGTTTCTTCCTATTGGCATTAACTATTTTTAATAGCTTTGTATTTGCTATGCATTTAAGATCAAAATCAAGCCAATGAACCCGTTCACTTTAAAAGAGATCATATCGGTAACAATGATCTTGTTCGCTATAATTGATATACTGGGGGCCATCCCCGTAATTATTGAAATGCGACAGCGTGCGGGCCATATCCAATCTGAAAAAGCATCCATAGCGGTGCTGATCCTGATGGTGGGGTTTTTATTTGCAGGGAACGGGCTATTGGACATCATTGGCCTGGATATACAATCTTTCGCGATAGCTGGCTCACTGGTAATATTTTTTATTGCGATGGAAATGATATTGGGAATTAAAGTTTTTAAAGAAGAAATGCCCGAAACGGTATCTATAGTGCCCCTGGCCTTCCCGCTGATAGCCGGGGCAGGTACCATGACCACCCTGCTTTCGCTTAAATCACAATATCAAACTCAAAATATTTTGGTAGGCATAGTATTGAACACCCTGTTTGTTTACCTCGTGCTTAAAAATGTGGGCTTCATTGAACGCCTGCTGGGCAAAACAGGTTTAAATATTCTGCGTAAAGCCTTTGGTGTAATATTGCTGGCAATAGCGATCAAACTGTTCAGGAGTAATACACATCTGTAAGCCCCTTACCCCTGAAGGGGAAAATACGTCGTATAATATATAGGTCAAAAAAAATAGAGATTGGTAAAAGACTATATTCCAATCCCTAATCAACAATTACCTATCTCCAATGCCCTGGCCTCCAAACCCATCCGCGTGGGAAATGGTTCCAGTGACCGGGTACCCACCTTGCATGGCGACGAGGGGGTTCGGCCCAATATCCGCCTTTAAAAACGTAAGTACCTCCGCTGGGCGCCCACTCTTCATCGATCCACACATGTCGTGGTGACGGAGCAGGTGGGCGTTCTGCTATAACAGGTCTGTGGAGTCTTGCGCGAACTACAATTTCCTGTGCCTTGCTGTTTGAGACAGCAAACAACGATACCGCGCCGAATAAAAACAAAATCCTTGTGATCTTTTTCATAGTAAATAATTATTTGGTATTATGAATAAGATGTAGAAAACGGGATATGGTTTAATTATTGACAGCAATTTGCTTGCTTTTGCGATCTCGTTTTTTTTCTTTTTAAAATCGATAAGCGGAAAAACAATAAGAATTGACTGAATCACAAATGACAAATTTATTATCTTCGCTTTATGTCATCTGAAGAAGCCAAAAAACGAATTGATACCTTAGTAGCAGAATTGAAGCTGCACAATTACAATTACTATGTGCTGGCCATGCCTACCATTTCCGATTTCGATTTTGATAAGAAGCTTGAAGAACTGGTCGACCTTGAAACACGATTCCCGGAATTGATCGATCCGGATTCGCCGACTCAAAATGTGGGCGGTTTTATTACTAAAGAATTTAAAACCGTTAAGCATAAATGGCCCATGCTTTCGCTGGGCAATACTTATAACGAACAGGAACTGCTTGATTTTGACCAGCGGATACGGAAAGCTATAGGCGATAATTTTGAGTATGTATGTGAACTGAAGTTCGATGGGTTATCCATGAGCCTGACTTATGAAAATGGCAAGCTGGAGCGCGCCGTAACCCGTGGCGATGGCGTGCAAGGCGATGAAGTGACCACCAATGTGCGAACCATACACAGCATACCGAAACGCTTGCATGAGGGCAATTATCCCGACCATTTCGAAATACGCGGTGAAGTTTTTATGCACCTTAAAGCATTTGAACGGTTGAACGATGAACGAATTGAAAATGGCGAACCACCTTATGCCAATCCCCGCAATTTCGCGTCAGGAACTATTAAGCTGCAGGATTCGGGCGAGGTGGCCAAACGCCCGCTGGATAGTTTTATGTATTTTTTATATACCGATAAACTATTGTTTCAAACGCATTGGGAAAGCTTGCAGGCGGTAAAAAAATGGGGGTTCCCCGTGAATGAACACAGTAAGTTATGTACTGATTTTAGCGGGGTGATGCAATTTATTACTTACTGGGAAACTAAGCGTTTTAACCTGAGTTACGATATCGATGGCATCGTTATCAAAGTAAATAACTATTCGCAGCAGCAGGAATTGGGATTTACTGCCAAATCTCCCCGTTGGGCCATTGCCTATAAATACAAGGCGGAACAGGTGGAGACAGAATTACTAAGCGTAAGTTACCAGGTGGGCCGCACAGGCGCTGTTACACCGGTTGCCAATTTAAAGCCCATCTTATTAGCTGGCACGACGGTAAAACGCGCCACCCTGCATAACGCCAACGAAATCATCCGGCTCGACCTGCATGAGGGAGATTCTGTTTACGTAGAAAAGGGCGGTGAGATCATCCCTAAAATCATCAGTGTAAACCTCAATAAACGAAAGGCGGACGCCAAACCTATTCTGTACCGCACAACCTGTCCCGTCTGTGGCACACCTTTAGAACGCAAGGAAGGTGAAGCTGCCTTTTATTGTCCCAATGACGAAGGCTGCCCGACGCAAATAGTTGGCAAAATGCAGCATTTTACCGGGCGCAAAGTAATGGATATTGACGGGTTGGGCGATGAGACTATCGAGACATTATATCAAAGGGGCTTTATCAGGCATATCAGCGACATTTACGATCTGCACAAGCGCGGTGATGAACTAAAAACATTAGAACGGTTTGGTGAAAAATCGATCAACAACATGCTTGATGGGATTGAAAAGTCGAAACAAATGCCTTTTGACCGGCTGTTGTTTGGCTTAGGTATCCGATACGTTGGCGCTACGGTGGCTAAAAAACTGGCAACGCATTTTAAGTCGATAGACAATCTGATGGCTGCTTCCTTTGATGAACTGAACGCTGTAGAAGAGATAGGTGACCGCATAGCCCGCAGCCTTACGGAATATTTCGCTGATGAAAAGCATCGAATTGAAATTGAAAAGTTAAAGGAACGCGGTCTGCGGTTTGTAGCGGAAGAAAACGAGGTGATCTTACAAAGCGAAAAGCTTTCAGGCAAAAGCTTCATCATATCCGGCGTATTCGAAAAGTTTTCGAGGGATGAACTAACAAACCTTATCGAACAAAACGGCGGCAAAATACTAAGCAGCATATCCGCCAAACTAAATTACCTGGTTGCCGGAGATAATATGGGCCCTGCCAAACTTGAAAAAGCAACCAAGCTGAATATTCCTATCATTGGTGAAGATGAATTGATAAAGATGCTTGTCTGAACACGATTTACGGGATTTATTAGATTTACAGGATAACGATAATGGGGCTTGACATCATGGCAATCGCTTTAATCCTAAAAATCGTGTTCTGACAATTAACACTAATTAACAAAACACATCCCGTAACTTTTGCTAAATAACAGCATCTTAGCATAAATAAGCATGCCTATGCGATTTGCCTTTACATTTATCCTGGTTTTATTAATTACATCAGGTTCACTTGCGCAACAGGTTAGCATTAGTGGCAAAGTAACTAATGAAAGTGGGAAGCCTGTTCCGTTTGCCAGCGTCTATATTAAAAATACCACCAAGGGTGCCTCGGCGAATAGTGAGGGTGATTATTTATTACAGTTACCACCCGGACAATATGATATTCAATATAAGGCTTTGGGTTTTCGGCAGGAAAGCCGCAAGGTTGAGCTTAACGTCAACCTGGTACTAAACGTTACCCTTTCTGCCGAACTTTATGAACTAAAGACGGTCACTATAAATTCTGTTGGCGAAGATCCGGCCTATGCCATCATTCGCAAAGCTATTAAAAAGCGCAAAACCCATTTGAGCGAAGTGAAAGCTTACACCTGCGAAGTTTACATTAAAGGGTTACAAAAATTATTGGCCGCGCCGAAAAAATTCATGGGTGCTGATATTAACCAGATCGGTCGTGAGATAGGACTGGATTCAAATAGGCGGGGCATTGTTTACTTGTCGGAATCTGAATCTAAAGTAAGCTATCAATACCCTGGCGAGATACATGAGGAAATGATCTCGTCCAAGTTTTCAGGAAGCAACCGCATGTTTAGCTTCAACAGGGCGAGTGATGCAAAGGTAAATTTCTATGAAAATTATCAAAACTGGGGTGGTTTGAGTAACCGGCCGCTGATGTCGCCGGTATCAGATAATGCCCTTTTTTATTATAGATACAAATTAATGGGCACTTCAACAGAAAACGGCGTGGTCATTAATAAGATTAGGGTTACTCCGCGCCGAGCCCACGATCCATGCTTCGACGGTTTTATTTATATTATTGATGATAGTTGGCGCATTTATGCATTGGATCTATATATCACCAGCAGGGCAAACATTAACTTTGTGGATACACTTAGAGTTAATCAGCAATTTTTACCGGTTGATTCTAAAGTTTGGCTGCAATCATCAAACAAATTTGAGTTCACCGGCGGATTGTTCGGCTTTAGGCTTAAAGGATATTTTATATCCGTTTACAAAGATTACGACCTAAGCCCGGTATTTAAAAAGAACGAATTCAATGAAGTGCTCCACATCCCCCAAAAAGTAAATAAAAATGATACGGCCTATTGGAACAAAGAGAGGCCTGTCCCTCTCAACAGTGAGGAAAAAACAGATTACCAAAAAAAGGAAAAACTGGCTATAAAACGAGAATCAAAAACGTACCTTGATTCATTGGACAAAGTCACCAATAAAGTAAAACCATCAAGTCTGTTATTCACCGGGATCAATATCATAAACAGATATAAAAGGGAATTTTATCATGTCGACCCATTGGTAGGCTCGTTGTTGTTCAATACCGTTGAGGGCTTAACATTGAACTATGGAGCCTATTTCCGGAAACGGTTTGATACGGTAACAAATAAGTCTATCGGTTTTGGAGCAAAACTGCGTTACGGATTCTCAGACCATCTTTTGAGCGGAAGTGTTAATGCCGACCTTCCGGTTAACACTTTCAAACTTGATCTTAGCGCCGGATCTGATGTTGCTGATCTGAACAACCAGGCTCCAATGTCTCCATTTATAAATACCATTTATACCCTGTTTGAGCGACAGAACTACGAAAAACTGTACCAAAAACAATTTGCTACTGCATCCATTTCCGGCCGTATAACCGGTGGATTGCAGGCGACTGCATCGGTTGAATGGGCCAATAGAAAATGGTTACCCAACACTTCAAATTATAGCTTTTTCCAACCTGGTGGTCACCAGTTTACTTCAAATAATCCCCTGGTACCCGATCAGGATGTACAGCTATTTCCAGAAAATCAATCCTTTAAATTTACATTTCGCACCACATATGATTTCAGTAATAAGTATGAAACCTATCCTTTCGGGAAGCGCTATCTGCCGTCAGACTATCCCACTATTGGATTAACTTATACCAAAGGAATTAAAAACATCTTCGGTTCGGATACAGATTACGATCTGCTTTCGGCGGACATAAGTAAATCAGATATCAGTATGGGGGTTTACGGAAGGACCTCTTTTTATATTGGCGCGGGCAAATTCCTCAATGCGAATAGTCTATATTACACAGATTACAAGCAGTTTAGCGGCAACCAGGTACTATTTTATAAGGGAGGGATCAATAGCTTTTTACTGCTTGACTACTATCGTTTTAGTACCTATACTGAATATGTAGAGGCCCATTTGGAGCATAATTTCTCGGGTTTTATCACCAATAAGATACCTCTTCTCCGCAAACTGAAATTGCAGGAGATAGTCGATTTTAATTACCTCTCCGCTCCCGAACTGAAGAATTATTACGAATTAGGTTTTGGTCTGCAATACCTTAATTTCCGGGTGATTTATGGCACATCATTTAATAGCGGAAGCAATATTAAAAATGGGGTTAGAATAGGGGTTAGTTTTTGATTTACCCTAATAACCCATGAATATAAGTCGCGCTATCCTTATAGGTGTCCATGTTCATTTCTACAAAGAGATTTTTAACACCTCCCGTTTTGGCGGCCGCAAAAAACTCCTTCCAGTCGATAACACCCTGACCTATATTGACTTGCTTTTTGTCAGCTGTCCAATCAGACAGATGTGCAGAAATAAATCGTCCGGGGTATTTGTTAAAATAATCCGCACCCTTATATCCCAGTTTGATCACCTCTGTTTGGAACTGCATTTTAACCAGGTTACCATCCAACGCGCCCATGATAGCATCATAGATAAGTTCGCCGTCAAGAATTTTAAACTCGCCCTCATGATTGTGCAGACCGGTAGCCATGCCCTCCCTTTTTATCTTTTCGGCTATCTTGTTTAATTCGCCGGCAGCCTCTTTATAATCTGCTATTGTTTTCCCGGGTGTCTCCAAACCGGGGGTAACAATTTGCGACAAACCCAGGCCATGAGCGAATTCCATACAGTCGCCAAAATTGTTTTTCAGATTGCCCATCCCAAAATGACAACTCGGGCAATGCAGGCCGGCATCTTCTATCATTTTACGCAGGTCGGTAACCTTCACATCAACAAGGGGGGCGAAACCAGCGCCGGCATAGCCTTTCGGATAGCACATTTCTGTATACTGATAGCCTAAACTAGCCATCATTTTCATGGTCCCGGGAAAATCCTTTGAGACCATGTCCCTTATCGGGAACGTCTGGAAACCAACCGGGTGCTTATATTTTTCCGCGGGATTTGCCTTCAGCAAATCAGGAAGCAGCAGCATGGCTCCGACGCCTACCGTGGTTTGGCC
>JANYAB010000780.1 GCA_025355225.1 Bacteroidota bacterium | reverse complement strand
GTTAAACTGGCGCCAAATATGCTGGAAGGCTTGCCGTTAATAAGAAAACGGATATTGGCATTCCCCTGCAGTTGTACGTTGCCGTCAATATCAACTGTAATCTGTGGTACTTTTTGCAGTACATCTGATGCTGTGCCTCCCTGCGAAGTAAGATCATTGGCCACATTATAAACCAATTTATCAATTTTGTTTTCAACTACCGGTGCCTGGCCAACTATCTCGACCGTTTTTAACTGATTTTGAACAGGCGTAAGCAGAATATTACCCAATACTACATTGAGGGCAGTATTGCTTATTGTGACATGATCAATGATTTTTTTCTGGTAGCCGATAAAATCAACGGTAACGCGATAATCGCCGGTGGACAGGTTGGTAAGCACAAAGTTTCCCTTAGGATCTGAAACCACACCGTTGAACGGGCTGGTATTACCATCTTTAAAAATACTTATAGTTGCATAGTCAACGGGTTGTTTTGTAGCATCATCAATAATTTTACCACTGATCTGGCCTTTAGCCAACGGACCACGTGGTTGCGCGTTCAAAATCAACACATTAAATAAGCAAAACAACAAAACTAAAATATACTTCATGATTCAAAAACGACGATTTCCGTCGATCATGCAAAAGTGATCAGAAACTTTGGATTAAAGTTGAATTTTGATTTTTGGTAGTGTAATTGTTACACAATGACTTGTGAAAACGACTTAAAAAATCAATACCAGCGTACCCGAAATTATCAATAAAGCACCCAAAGCTGATTTTAAAGTAAGTGGCTCTTTTAAAAAAACAACCGATAAAACTATGGCTAAGGCAACGCTCAATTTATCAACCGGGGCTACTTGCGATACTTTACCTATCTGTAATGCTTTAAAATAAAATATCCACGAAAACCCCGTTGCACAGCCTGAAAGGACAAGAAATATCCAATTGGTTTTGCTAAGCGCTCCCATATTTTCTGCACTGCCTTTAAACAAGGCAATGCCCCAGGCAAGTATTAAAATAATAACCGTACGAATAGCTGTCGCAAGGTCGCTGTCGACACCTTTAATCCCTATTTTTGCAAATATTGCTGTCAGGGCAGCAAAAACTGCTGATAGTAAAGCGTATATCCACCACATGCTGTTGAATTACTGATTTAGTGAGTTAGTGATTAAACGCTAAGGTATATACATAATCCTGTATAAAATCTATGCTAATAATATCGATCTTTAAAACTCCCAAATGTCTACAAAATTAAGAATGTACATTTAGTGAAAATTGAACTAATAAAACCGTTAAAACTCTCACCCGCCAGTCCGCTCCGGACCTCTTTCGGATGGGAGATTTACAGAGGGACAGGTATATGAAGATACTGATAATTGAAGATGAAAAAGGTTTGCGGGAAAGTATTGAAGAGTATTTTATGGGAGCAGGTAATATATGCGAAACCGCTTCAAACTACCCGGAAGCTGTTTCCAAAGTAAACCTATACAGGTACGATTGCATATTACTTGATATTACATTGCCCGGAGGAAGCGGCATTGAAATACTGAAGAATTTAAAGCAAAACAATTATAAAGATGGGGTACTGATCATATCTGCCAAAAACTCATTAGACGACAAACTGGAGGGTCTGGACCTCGGGGCCGATGACTACCTGGTAAAACCTTTTCATTTGTCCGAGCTCAAAGCAAGGGTGTCGGCTATTATCCGGCGTAAAACATTCGATGGCAACAACCTGCTGCTGTTTAATGAACTCACCATCGACTTGCTTGCCAAAACAGTTAAAGCCAACAACCAACCGATAAAACTGACACGAAAAGAGTATGCCTTATTACTCTATTTTATTGCTAATAAAGGAAAAGTGGTTTCAAAAAATGCTATAGCAGAGCATCTTTGGGGTGATGGAATTGATATTGCCAATAACTTTGATTTTATTTATTCGCACATTAAAAATCTGAGAAAAAAACTGATCGAAGCCGGAAGCAATGACTATATACAGGCGGCTTATGGCATGGGGTATAAATTTACAGATGAATGAAGTTATTAGCCAAATATAACCGGGTAAACCTGGTTACCACAATTGTTGTGATGCTGATAACCGGCTTTATTTATTACCAGGCCATTAGCCTGATACTAACGAAGCAGTTGGATAAAGACCTGATGGTTGAGGAAAATGAGATT
>JANYAB010000733.1 GCA_025355225.1 Bacteroidota bacterium | reverse complement strand
TTTAAAGGAATATACTGTAGCCTGTTAACTAAACCAAGTCATTCTTATGGGTTATTGATGTGAAATATCATGAAAGGTACTTTTTCGAATTTTTATTTTTTTTACCCAATCACAAGCTATTTTTTAACAGTAAATTAGATTGCGAATTAAATTTTCAGACGATTTAGTTATGACAATCACAAACGACCTGTTCAAAAAGCTAACCTTTTTTAGTGAACCCGAATTTAAAGGGGAGCTATTGCAGCATGGCCAACTGCTTTCATTTAATAAGGGCGATGTTATTGTTCGTGATGGCCAATACGTAAAGTTCTTACCGATCGTGCTTAAGGGCGCGATCCGGGTTTTCCAGCAGAGCGAGGACAGGGAAATACTATTGTATTATGTACGGGCCGAAGAAACCTGCACCATCTCACTTGCCGCGGCTTACTTTAACAATAAGAGCACATCGCATGGTGTGGTCACAGAACCTACCGAAGTACTGATCTTTCCGGCCAGCCTGATCGAACAATGGCAATTAAAATATCCTTCATGGAACCGGTATGTGATGCAAATGTTCCGGACAAGGTATGACCAGTTGATCAGCTCTTTCCAGGGAGTGGCGTTTGAGCATATTGATGTGCGTGTGCTGGAATACCTTAAGAATACTGCCCATAACGAAGGCAGCAAATCCGTTTGCCTTTCTCATCAGCAACTGGCGGCCGAATTGGGCACAACCCGGGTGGTTGTATCCCGGATCCTTAAAGAATACGAGCGGAAGAAAAAAATTAAACTCTTCCGCGGCAGGATAGAATTACTGTAAATAAATATTTTTGGTTGTGTATCATTTGATACCGTTCTGTAATGCAGTGCTTTATAATTTTGACGGTAAATAACTATAAACTTAAAACCAAAAAGATTATGAAAACATTACACTGCTCTGATGCCGGTTTTGACTGCAAAGCTGTTATACATGCAGACACCGACGAAGAAGTACTAACCCAAGCGGCCGATCATGCTCGTACTGTGCACGGCACCTCCGTTACCCCTGAAATGGCCGAACAGATAAAAACCTTGATCAGAGAAGAATAACAGAATGGATTTGATAGAGAATTGACGGCTTTTAAAAAAGCCGTCAATCTAAAAGTATTAATTTATAGGTTTAAGTATTCTGTTCCACCTGATTTTGCTAAAGAAGCTCTCCGTTGAATCAAGACTCAAGAACGTGATCATCGCCTTGCCGACAATATGATCTTCGGGTACATAACCCCAAAACCGGCAGTCGAGGGAATTATGGCGGTTATCGCCCATCATCCAATAGTAGTTCATTTTAAATGTATACTTATCAGCTTTTTTTCCATTGATCACTATATCTTTCCCATTTACTTCTACCTTGTTGTTTTCATAAAGCTCAATGGCTCTCTTGTACAATACCAGGGTCGAATCATTTAAAGGAATGGTATAACCCCGTTGCGGCAATTTGAGCGGGCCGAAATTTTCCTGGTTCCATTTAAATTTCTCGTTGTGGGGGAAAATTTCAGCATCATATTCACCTGCTTTTTCTACAATTGGTGTAATGCTTTTTATGTTGGAATAGCTTTTCATTGCTGAAACGTGTTCAGTAGGAATAATCATTTCATACGAATTCTGCCCGGTTTGCTGCCTGATCTCGATATTGAAATCCTTTATGATCTGTGGATTGATGTCGGTCCCATCAGTTACCACATTATAAGAAGTTTGTGCCTTCGGCGCATTAAGAGCCGCCTTGCCATTAATATAAACCTGTGAATTTACAATGGTGAGTACATCACCAGGTGTTGCCTGGCAGCGTTTAATAAGGGCGGTACGTTCATCAATGGGACGGTTATAGGGCGAATCAGCCTCCTCAGGCTTATTAAAAACAACGATATCTCCCTTTTTTACTTCAGTTAATCCGGGCAGTCTCCAATAGGGAAGTTTGATCCCGTCCCAATAGGTTTTAACTCCGTAAACAGTCGGCTCGGTAAATGGGATGGAAATTGGTGTAAAAGCCATTCTTGGACCATAGCTTATTTTGCTTACAAAAAGGTAATCACCAACCAGCTGTGTGCCTTCCATAGAACCGGACGGAATAGCATAAGCTGAAAATAACAATCCACGGATAATGGTCGAAGCAATTAACGCAAACAAAATGGCATCAACCCATTCGCGGGTTTTGGATTTTTTTGGTTTTGGAGTATTGGTTTTCCTTTTGAAGATATTCCATTTCATAAGCAAGGGTTTAACTATTGCTTAGATTGGGCAAACAGCAATATGTTACACGATAGTTTTAATAAGTTGCCTCAAATTGAAGCAATGAAAGATACATAAATCGCGTTTTTACAATAAACAACTCTGTGTTTCTCTGTGAAAATCTCCGCGACCTTCGTGGTTAATTTTACCATTGAGATGCGCAAAGAAGGGCGCAAAGTTCACGGAGAGCCAATTATTATTCAGATCACCTTCGCCATTAATTCTTTCAAAATTCCAATTCCAGCAAAACCGGGCAATGATCCGAGTGCCTGGCTTCGGGCAATATGGCGGCCCTTTTTATATTTTCCTCCAGTTCCTTACTCACCATAACGTAATCAATACGCCAGCCCAGGTTCTTGGCGCGGGAATTGGCACGGAAACTCCACCATGTATAATTATGCGGCTCTTTGTTCATATGCCTGAAGGTATCCACATAGCCAGACTCAATAAAGTTCTCCATCCACTCGCGTTCTTCCGGTAGAAATCCCGAAGAGTTAGCATTTGATTTTGGGTTATGGATATCAATCGGCCGGTGACAAATATTGTAATCGCCGCACAAAACCAGTTTAGGGTAAGTTGCCTTTAACAGCGTAAGATACCGGCCAAACTCATCCAAAAAGCGGTACTTGAATGCCTGTCTTTCATCGCCGCTTGAACCGGAAGGAAAGTAGATGCTCATGACCGAAACATCATCAAAATCAACGCGAATATTTCGTCCTTCGCGGTCAAAATCAGCTATACCACAGCCGTACTCAATATGTTTAGGCGTTTGTTTGGTAAATATAGCTGTGCCGCTGTATCCCTTCTTTTCGGCCGGGTACCAATAGTGCTGATAGCCCATTTGCTCAACCAGGATAAGGTCGGTCAGTACATCAGGCGAAGCTTTAATTTCTTGCAGGCAAATTACATCAGCATCGGTAGCCTGAAGCCAGGCCAACCAGTTCTTGCTCATAGCCGAACGGATGCCGTTAACGTTATAGGTGATAATCTTCATGCCCCCTGGCCCCCTGAAGGGGGAATTTTATTTTAAAAGTCATTAATTAAATTGATATAAATCGATCGTCATGCCCAATTAGCCTCGCCCTTTAGGGGGTCGGGGGGGTTAATATTTCATCCAGCTGATTACACTCCTTCTTGCTTAATAATTCCACGGTCATCGGTACATCAGCAAGTGGCCGGTCGCGTTCATCTTTTTTTATGGCGGCAATACGGTCCACCATATCGATGCCTGATACCACTTCCCCATAGACGGTATAGTCATGGTCCAGCTGCGGCGTTCCGCCAACTGTGCGGTACCACTCTCGCTGCC
>JANYAB010000705.1 GCA_025355225.1 Bacteroidota bacterium | reverse complement strand
CGATATGAAACGCTATTTGGATCCAGCCACTCAAATCGTCAAGGGATTGGCTTACCTGCTTTTTAAGCATCGGCCAATCATCAGCTAATTTGGATATTTGCGAACCTACCAGGTAAATTATGCCGGTTATAAACCCGATCAATAATACTATTGACAAAAAGGATGAAGCACTTCGCGGTAGTCTTAACTTGTTTTCGAAAAAAGTCGATATAGGAAGCAGCAAGATGGCAAACAAAAACCCGAAGATCAGAGGATCAAGTATTTCCTTGCCCAAAATGATCAGATACCCCAGGGCTATCAGGCCAACCATTACTAATGAGAGTTTTTCGTAGAATGGCGTAGTCAATTTTTTTACAGGCATAAATCAGGGGTTTTTATCACCATTACACCGTCGGCAACGGCCTTTGAAAGATAAGGATAAATATTTTTACTTATATAACGCGGTTAACCTTTCCAAAACCTGCTTTATAGATTTATCCATGATCTTTTCCGGCTGCTTGCTGAAGGTTTGTGTAAGCCGGTTGGCCAGTATAACATTAAAAGAAATAGCTTTGTGCCCTAATACAGACGCCAGGCCATAAATACCTGCTGTTTCCATTTCGAGGTTGGTAAAACGTTGCCCGTTAAACTTAAAATCCTGTATTAACCTCATTAATTCGGGGGTCGCTGAATTGGCTCTTACCTCCCGCCCCTGCGGTGCATAAAAACCAGGGGCCGTAACGCAAATACCCTGTTGAAAGCCCCGTCCTATTTTGTTTATCAGCAATGTATCTGCTGACGCGATGTAGGGCGACAATCGGTAATTTTCTGGTAATACTTTTTTAAAGGCTATCAATAGTTTTTCTTCTGGTTCGGATAACTTGCGCTCGTAATATTGCATCAACGTATCGAAGCCAATAGCTTCAGTGGAAACCACCAAACTATCTATTGCTATATCAGCTTGTATAGCACCCGATGTACCGAGGCGGATAATATTCAGGCTGCGTAATTGCATTTTTGGTAAACGGCTTTGCAAATCGATATTTACCAGCAAATCAAGTTCGTTCAACACGATATCAATATTTCCTGTACCTATCCCGGTTGATAATACGGTAAGTCTTTTGCCGCCAATGCTCCCGGTGTGGGTAACATACTCTCTTTTAGATTTTTTTAGTTCGATATGATCAAAATACTTGCTTACTTCAGCTACACGGGCAGGGTCGCCCACGGTGATAATGGTATCGGCTACGTCGTCAGGCAATAAATTTAAATGATATAGACTGCCATCGGCATTTAATATCAGTTCGGTTTCTGCTATCCTGTTCATCTGCGTAAAAGTAAGTAAAGACAGATAATTTGCAATTTGAAAATATGCAGCTTGTTTTTTGGCAAATATTTTGTTTTGTATCCATTATCTACTTAAAAAAATAACACTATGGCAAAGTATTCAGAAAAGCAGGCGAAAAGGTTGAGAAAACCATGCACGAAATGAAGGAAGGCAAGCTAAAAAGCGGCAGCGGTAAAAAAGTGACGAGCAAAAAACAAGCAGTTGCCATTGGCCTGTCCGAAGCCCGCAAAGAAGGGGCTAAAGTGCCTAAAAAGGAAAGATGACTGCATACAATAGACTTACGAAGTTTTAAAAACTTCGTAAGTCTTGCCCAGTCTGACCTGTGGTAAACGAGTCCATCACCTTCATCAAAGTTACCGCATCCTCAACCGGACATGGATTAGGTCCCTCGTCCCTGAAATAGGCAACTATTTTCTCGATCATCGGTTGCTGTATATGCTCTGGATGGATAAAATTCACCGTTTGCCCATGTATTTCATTTTTCCAGCTTACAAATGTGCCAAAGAAGGGGAAAGTTATCTTTCCTGTTGTACCAATGATCTCGCAACTGTCAACCGTTTCACTTTCGGCCACGTTGAAGCACCACGAGCCATTTACTACTACTTTGTTTTTAAATAATATCTGCCCGCAAACATGGTCATCAGCCGGGTTAACGCCCGATTGATTTAATGAAAACCCGTGATATAATTCCGGTTCCCCAAAGTAATAAAGCATCAGGTCGAGCTGGTGCGGGGCCAGGTCGTGGAAATAGCCCCCGCCCGAAAGTTCGGGAATTACCCTCCAATTACTTTCCGAATTGGCCACAAGGTCCGGTTTCAGGCTTTTCCACATCCTGATCTGGACGATTCGTATCTCTCCTATCGTATTTTTAGCAAGCAGTTCCTTTACATACAGAAACATGGGCAATGCCCTGCGGTAATGGGCAACCGTAAGTTTACCGTTGTATTCCTTCACAGCATCAGCCATGTCTTGGGCCTCCTCCGCATTACGGGTCACAGGTTTCTCAACGTATACATTCAAACCCTTTTTTAAAGCTGCTATAGCATACTCCAGGTGAAAAGCGGGTGGTGTAGCAATAGACACCGCATTAACCTCTTCATCGTCGAGCAGCTGATTCGCGTCGGCGTACCATTTACCAACACTATGCCGGGCGGCATAATCCGCAGCTTTGGCCGCATCACGACGCATAACTGCCACCAATTTGCTGTTAGCCGTCTTGTTATAGGCTTGTCCACTCTTTTTTTCGGTTACATTTCCGCAGCCGATTATACCCCAGTTAACATTGTTCATTCGTATTATTTCAATATAGTTTCGATCTTCGCTAATTCCTCAGTCGAAAAGTGAATATTATCCAGGCATTTTAAGGAGTCGGTCAATTGCTCCGGCTTACTGGCACCAATAAGGACCGATGTAACACGATCATCTTTCAATAACCATGCAAGGGCCATTTGAGCCAAAGTTTGCCCACGTTGCAGCGCTATCTCATTTAGCTGTTTAATCTGACTGATCCTTTCATCAGTTACCTGGCTTTTTTGCAAAAAGCCGGTTGATTTGGCCGCTCTTGAATCTTCGGGTATGCCATGCAGGTATTTATTAGTCAATAAGCCTTGCGCCAGCGGCGAAAACGGAATACAGCCCACGCCATCTTTCTCCAGCACGTCCAGCAAACCCCCTTCAGCCCAGCGTTCAAACATCGAGTATTTGGGCTGATGGATCAAACATGGAGTTCCCAGTTTTTTCAAAATGCTGATGGCCTGTTCAGCCGTATCAGCAGGGTAGTTGGATATTCCGGCATACAAAGCCTTTCCCTGTCTCACGATCAGATCAAGGGCGCCCATTGTTTCTTCGAGCGGCGTCTCGGGATCCGGACGGTGGTGATAGAAAATATCTACATATTCAAGACCCATACGCTGCAGGCTTTGGTCAAGGCTTGATACCAAATATTTCTTCGAACCCCAGTCGCCATATGGGCCGTCCCACATGGTATAGCCCGCTTTACTCGAAATGATCAGTTCATCCCGGTACCCGCCAAAATCTTTTTTCAATATCCGGCCAAAGTTTTCTTCTGCCGATCCTGGCGGCGGCCCGTAATTATTGGCGAGATCGAAATGAGTAATGCCACGGTCAAAGGCGAGGTGCAGGATTTTTCGAAAGTTTTCTATTACATCCACACCACCGAAATTGTGCCACAAACCCAGTGACACCGCCGGAAGTTTAATGCCACTGCGTCCGCAGCGGCGGTAGATCATATTTTTATATCTGTCGGGTGAAGGTAGGTAGGTCATTAAAAAGGAATTTATAAGATTATGATGGGGAGTAAAAATAGAATTTTTTGTCTTGAACCAGAATTTATTGAATTAAAGAATGGTCAGAATTATTGTAAAAATGTTGATTGAAAAAGAACAAATAGTCCATAGTTTATAGTCCATGGACTATTGACTATGAACTATGGACTATGGACTATTTAATACCCTTCACACTATCTCCGCCACTACAAAGGTGCTTCCACCAACAAATACCAGGTCATTTTTATCTGCGTTGCCCTGTGCAGCTTGTAACGCAGCTTTTACTGACGCGTAGGCATTCCCATGTAAATTAAAACTTTCTGCCTTCAGTTTTAAGCTTTCAGCATCCAATCCTCTTGGGATATCGGGCTTGCAAAAATAATAGACGGCATTTTTGGGCAGCATAGCCAGCATCTTGCTAATGTCCTTGTCATTTACTACGCCCATCACAAAATGTAGTTGACTATAGGATACGCTTTCAATATTCTTTAATACTTCTATAATGCCTTCCGGGTTGTGGCCGGTATCGCAAATAGTAAGCGGGTTTTGGCTTAAAACTTCCCATCGCCCATGCAAGCCTGTCAATTCCTTAACCCTGCTAAGCGCCTCCCTGATATGTTCTTCGGTAATAATAAATCCCTGCTTTTGCAATTCATCGACGGCTGATAGCACCGCCTTTACATTCTTAAGCTGGTAAGTACCGGGAAGGTCGAGTCTTAAGTTTAAAGTCGGAAGTCGGAAGTCGAAAGTCTTAGGTCTCAAAAAAAAATTTTGAATCTTAAAATCCAAATATTCCCTTATTTCTTCCGACTTCTGACCTTCGACTTCCGACTTCCGACTTCCGACTTCCGACTTCCGATTTCCGACTTCCGACTCCAAAATATCCCAAAGATCCGAGGCAAAACTTAAATTGGCATTTTCGATGTTTGCTTTATTGACAAACACATCTGCTACTTCAGGCTGGTACTCGCCTATAATAACAGGGACACCGGGCTTTATAATTCCTGCTTTTTCAAAAGCGATCTGTTGCAGGGTATCGCCCAGCATGTTGATGTGGTCCCATCCGATGTTTGTGATCACCGACATCAGCGGGGTGATGACATTGGTAGAGTCCAGCCTTCCGCCCAAACCTACCTCAATAATGGCAATATCTACTTTTTCGCGCGCAAAGGCATCGAAGGCCATTGCCACGGTCATTTCAAAAAACGAAGGTTTGATCTCTTCAAAGTCTGCGCGGTGCTGTGCCACAAAATCTATTACCTCCACTTCGGAGATCATTTTACCATTGATTCGGATACGCTCCCTGAAATCCTTTAAATGCGGCGATGTGTAAAGCCCCGTTTTGTAACCTGCTATTTGCAAAATGGCCGCCAGCATATGTGATGTTGAACCTTTCCCGTTGGTACCGGCCACATGCACACTTTTAAATTGATGCTGCGGATCACCCAATCTTTTGCAAAGTTCAAGGGTGTTGGTCAGGTCCTTTTTAAAGGCTGAAGGTCCATCCCTCGTAAACATTGGTAACTGGCTGTAGAGGTAGTTGAGGGTTTGCTGGTAGTCCATTATGTTAGTTGGCAGTTTTCAGTTAGCAGTTGGCAGTAAATTAAGTGCAAAACTATGGAATTAGAGATGCAAACTGCAAACCGGGAACAGCAAACTGGTTTAATTTACTTTGAAAATAAAAACAACCTTCCCCGCCTGGATTTCTGGTGCAGAGGTCGATGCATTGAGTTTAGCATTGAGTACTGCATTCTGGCACTTTTGAATAAGGGCGTAATCGGATATAGTTGTGCCTTTACCCGCTTGTGCGGTGGTAACGTTGCCATTTTGATCTACCTGGATGTCAATTACAACCCGGCCTTCACGCCTGTTATCATCAGTAACAGCCGGTTTATTTACAAAGCTGCGCTGGGCCATCTGCAAGCCGCCATTACCCGAGCCGGTACCTTTATAATTGTTTGTGAGCGTTGATCCGTTGGGGTTACCCTGGTTGCCAGGCGTGTTGGTAGTACCATCTCCTTCACCCGTACCACCATTACTCTTGCCTTTATATAACGCATTCTGGTTGATGGTTGGCTTGCTTGGCTTTGTTACCGGC
>JANYAB010000702.1 GCA_025355225.1 Bacteroidota bacterium | reverse complement strand
CAAATGTAAAAATTTATGTCGGAACCGTTGATTTATTTGATTACGCAGATGCCGCTGATGAAGTTAAAAAGTTGATGAAGCTAAAAAATCAGTGTTAATCATAAAAATCAACTTAATCAGTGGTTCAGACAAACAGGCAATAAACGTTTAAAGTGTCCGTCCGTCCGCTGGTATAACACCTGCGGGCAGGCGGACACTTGATATCCCAGTAAATCAATGATGAAATTGAACGAAAAGAAGAACAAAAGTCGGGGGAATTAGGGAGCCCAAGAATTTTTCGGCAACAACCTGTCGTCATCAGCTCCCAAAACATATGGTAACAATTTTTTTTAAAGAAGATATTTTTGTATTTTTAAATGCAGTTCCATGGGTGTTGGCCTCTATATCTACTTTTATCGACTTATTCCTGTGGTACTTAATTTTAATCGGGTAACCATGGAAGTAAATACGATACCAACCGATCTTAATTCATACGAGCTATCAGTTGCCGATCATATTTCAGCCATGCTGGCCTATTGGGATAAAGATTTGGTTTGCCGATCCGCCAATGCTGCTTATTTAGAATGGTTTGGTAAAACCCGTGAGGAAATGGTAAATAAGATTACCCTTCCTGAATTGCTTGGCCCGAATCTTTATGAAAAAAATCGCAAATATATTTCTGGTGCGCTAAAAGGTATTCAACAAACTTTTGAACGGGAGATAAAAATCCCTGGTGGGGAAATCCGGCATTCTATCGCCAATTATTTTCCTGATATAGCTGATGGTGAAGTGCTGGGATTTTTCGTTCACGCGGCAGATGTAACACCAATGAAGCTGCTGGAGAAAGAACTTATTCGATCGAATAAAATAAATAGTCAACAAAACAACAGCCTATTAAATTTTGCCAACATCGTTTCGCATAATTTGAATACCTATGCCTATAACCTGGAGGCAATATTAGATCTATTTATCAAAGCAACCTCAGAAGAAGAGAAAAGCGAATTACTAAACCATTTAAAAACGATATCAAAAGGGTTTGGCTTAACGGTAAAACATTTGAACGATATCGTTTATGCTCAAAACCAGGGCACATTAAAGTATGAATGGGTAAATCTGCATGATTACGTCAACAATACTGTCGGGATCCTCAATAACCAGCTTAAAGAGATCCACGGGATCGTCAACAACCGGGTTGACACCGAAATAAAATTATGGGCAAACGCCGCATATATTGATAGTATTATTTTAAACCTCCTCACCAACGCCATTAAATATCGTCATCCTGACCGCGACGTGGTAGTTGATCTGAGTTCAGCAATTGAGGGCAAGCAACTGGTATTAAAAATAAAGGATAACGGTCTTGGTATTGACCTGAATAAGCACGGCAAAGCCCTGTTTGATATTTATAAAACTTTTCACGGAAATGCTGACGCAAAAGGTGTGGGGTTGTTTATCACCAAATTCCAGGCAGAAGCCATGGGAGGACGAATTGAAGTAGAAAGCGAGGTGAACAAAGGCACCACTTTTAAAGTTCATTTTTTTATGAAATCACCCAAGGCTGCCGCCTAAGTTTTGGTTAACGATTCACTTAGTCGGAAAGTCCGCATAAGCCGGAAAGATTATTCCCTCCGTTCATTTTTTTTGTCTGAACCGCTGATTTGTGTGATTACGCAGATTTCGATGATCGAATAAAAAAGGTTGATGAAGCTAAAAAATCAGTGTTAATCATAAAAATCAACTTAATCTGTGGTTCAGACAAAGAGCAGTAATCAAACAATAAATCCGAAATCGAAATTCCGAAATTCGAAATTAAGGCAACACCCCATCCAGGCCCGAAATTTCCGTAGTTATCTTATCCTTACTTTTGATGGCAAATGAGATCACTACCGCGCTTCCCGGGTCGCGGTTTAATGGGTTTGCCTTAAAAATATAAGTAAGATGATCTTCAGCTAATGCGTTTACGTTGTTAAATGCTGCTGTAAAAGACGGCATTACTGCAATAACAGGTTTGCTGAATTTCATTAAAATCAGGACACCTGCTACAGCCGTTGTTTCCTTATTGCCTAAATAAAAAGTGGTGATATAGTTATTCGAAGTGTCTTTTTTCTGAATTGATTTTAGCAGCAATAATTTTGTTGTTTTGGTTCTGTTTACAATTACTTTACCTGTAACAAATTTGCCATCGCGGCCATACACCTTCAGTTCCTTTACATCGGTTGCTTTATCCTGGCACCTGGCGTTAAGCGCCAAAAAACAAAGTACCACTATTAATAACTGTTTCATAAATTAATGAATTGGCTACATAAAGCTACCTTAAACAGAACATTATTGAAAATATTATTTCTTAGGTATTCTATCAGTTACAACCATCATTATCCCCTGAACGGGCAGAATTAATTCCGCTTCAAAAATCCATTGATAATATCTACTATGCCTTCGTTATTCACTATCCACATACCCAAGCGCTCCTCCGTAATGCCATTACGCAGCTTATAGCTGTATTTGGGTGTGCCATCGTCAAATGTGGTTTCCATAAAGCGAAAATCAATATTTTCTATTGCCGCCAGTTCATTAGCCACTTCCACAATATGAGTGGAGATGATAAAAAAGCTTTTCCTTGCTTTTGAAAAGGCTGATATAATAGCGAGTGAAGCATCGTAAGCATCTTTTACATTGGTACCCCTGAAGAGTTCGTCAAAGATCACCAGTACCTGCTGCGATTGGTTCATCTTTTGAGCCACATGTTTTACCCTTAATACCTCGCTGTAAAAATGGCTGTTGCCGTTACTGATGTTATCGCCCAGGTTGATGGTGGTGATAAGGCCCTTAAACACGCTGGTTTCCATATACGTTGCCGGGACAGGGAAACCTATTTGAGATAAAAAAGTACAAACCCCCACCGATTTAAGGAAGGTTGATTTGCCCGCCATATTAGCCCCGGTTACAAAACAGATGTTTTTATTGTAATTAAATTCAACGTCGTTGAGCACAGGCTGATCAATAAGGGGATGAAATATGCCTGTCAAAATCAGCTTTTGCTCATCAGCCTGCCTGACCACCGGGAAACTGAATCCCAGTTTTTTTGCGACCGATGCCACCGTTGTAAATACATCCAGTTGGTAAACAATATCAATCAAAACCTTTATTGCAGCGTAGCCCGAATACCGGAATAAATGATCGGCCCTGGCAATATCCATGGGGCCAAGCCTGGCTTTATTACATAACTGAAGTGTAGCTTTGAAATCTTTGTTATCGAATATTTCGGTAATAGTTGAATGGAACTGCTGCAATAATAATGGCAGTTGGGCTGGATCATTATCTTTTATAAAACCGGCAAACTGCTGTAAAAGTTCCAGCAAGTACACGATACCCCGTTCCAGGACATAATATTCGCCATTGCCGTTGAATTTATACATTATCCATTTTTCAACCGACCGGATGGCCGAAACAGATACCGGTTTGTTATATTGCAGTAAATAATGTTCAATAAAATCTAAGGAGCCTTTATCAGCGGTAAAGCCGGTGTCATTATCCTGCAGGTAACAGATGGCGCCAAGCCTTTCTTCAATCGCCATTCCGTTGGTTAAGGGGCTGTCAAAAAACTCCCTTAGTTTATCCTTGCCGCCATACGTAACGGTTTTATTGAATAAATTGAATATTGAATTGTTGCTGCTGCCACTGCCAAAAATAGCCAGGTCATCAAGGGTTTGATTATCAATTTCAAATTTCATTGGCTATCAGCGCAGTTCCATAAGAAACTAAGATATTCTAAAAAAATTATAATGGGGGATAATTTTGTCTGAACCGTTGATTTAAGTGATTAAATGATTGCGTTGATTATCCATTCATATTGGCATTAAATGCAAACAATAAATCCGAAATCGAAAATCCGAAATCAAAAATTATCTTTGCGCTATTATGAGCAGTAAACCGACCGACGAAATTTTCAAGAACGTAATATCGCACGCTAAAGAGTATGGCTTTGTTTTCCCTTCGAGTGAAATATATGATGGCCTTAGCGCTGTATATGACTATGGCCAGAATGGCGCCGAACTAAAGAACAACATCAAAACTTATTGGTGGAAGGCCATGGTGCAGTTGAATGAAAATATCGTCGGGATTGATTCTGCCATATTTATGCACCCGAAAATATGGAAGGCCAGCGGTCACGTTGATGGTTTCAGCGACCC
>JANYAB010000675.1 GCA_025355225.1 Bacteroidota bacterium | reverse complement strand
CAATAATAGATAGATAGGTTATTATACCAACCAGCAATAGGGTGATTACAACTGCCAGTACTATCGAAAACTGTATGCGTGTTTTATAAAGAATATTATCGAAGTTTAGCTTGAGCACCCAATGCAAATAATTGTCCTCGATATGCAATATTCTGATGCGTGCCCATAACCACCGTAGTATAATCACAATAACACCGAAAACTAAAAAAACAATGAAAAAGAAAGTTACCGAAGTTATCATATTGGTAACAATATCCTCTTCCATGCTTACAACGATCAGATTGCGCTGGCTGGGTTTATATATTAAATGGCTATACCTTGTAAACATACCATATCTTGATGGTTCGTTACTGTTGGTGTTTTTAAACAGATAATCCTTAATCTTGCCTTTAAACTCATTGTTGATGAGGCTGTAAACATATTTGCCTTTTTGGCTGATTAGCTTACCATCCATGTAAAAGGCGTACGAATAATTTTTAAAATCATCGCCTGATTTTGTCTCACCATCTATAAGTAATTCGGGGAATGAGTTTTCCCCCTGTAATGCTTTTGATTGTATTTCAATAACGAGGGTCCCCAGATTATTATCGCCATCAAAAACTGGTAACATGACAAAGTAATTCTGAAATCCGAATGATTCATTATCGCGGTAGAAATATTTTGTATCCGTAACTTTAAAAAAGGAATTGAACATCACCATTCCCCGAAAATCGCTTAACTCATAGTTTTTATCTGCCGATAGCGGTTCGCCGAGGTTATTAAATTCATGTACTTTAATGTCATATTTTGCAAGATAACCGTCGAAATATTTTCTTTGAAAATGATTTTTTAAATAATTGCTATTATGAGCGGTATCAGTAAAGTATCTTTTGATAAACGGATCCGCTATTATTTGATTTTCGATTTTTTTGAATATATAATCAGCGGTCACATCGTCGGGCGTTTCCAGTTTTTGGACAAGGGCCTTACGGGTTTCCATTTCTCTGATCGACTGGAAATGGTTAAGCTTAATGGCAGAAACAATTGCACACAACAATATAATAATGACCAGCGAACTGGAGTTAAACCTGGCCTCCCCGCACCTGTAGGCATAGCCTCTTATAAGGACCCAAATTGCCGCTATGATATAAAACAGCGTAAATTTATCCTGGTAATAGCTTGCAGCTAATGTGGTTATTGTTATTGCCGATATCAACAATGCGGTCTGATGTGCAACGGGAACTGTAAGCTTAGTACAAACTGTCAGGGATATTTCGATTAGCAAAAAGAATATTAAAAAACTGAAACACAGCATTAATACGCCCATCACGCTAAAGCCGGAAAGATTGAGCACGTTATTTACATCAAAACTGATTTTTGAGTTTATGACCAATCCGTAAAAAAGCTTCAATAAGTACGTAGAACTTAGGATTAAAATTAACAGGCATGAAACTACGATGAGATAGCCGGCAATTTTATTGTATACGTTTTTTAATACTTTACCGCGATGGCGATAAATAAAAACAACAAGCCAGCAAATACATAATATATTGATGCAAAAATCGCCAAATGACGGATAGATACTGCCCGACGCATATAACTCCGGATTGAAAATGTTCGGTCTGTAGGTGAAATCAGGCCATCCGTATCGCAGGTTAACAAACCTGACCAGAATTATAAACACGCCTAATGCTAAAAATGATACATATGCATAACCTTTGTTCGCGATGTAGTTACAAAGACTTTGAATAAGCAGGCACAACACTAAAAAACACAATACCCATACAACTAATTCAAAATAGAAGAATTTATGGCTAACCTGGTTTACCTTTACTTTTACCGAAAACAAATAAGAGTGATCAATACTATGTATCTCGTAAATATTTCTATCAGTAAAATCGGCTATTTCAATGTTATTGTCATTTAATAAGTTTTTGGCAAAAGTGTTTTGGAGATATTGGTTTTGAAACGGGTATTCTATTTTTACAGGAATAAAAAAGATTGCAGAAAACTTACCGTCGCTCTTTTTTATTGCTTCGTAATAGCCATTGGACTCCCTAACAAAGGAATATCCCTCCTTAATTAATTCGGGATGGGTGGGTATTACTTTCACACCGCCCCAGAATGCTAAATGTCCGTCGTGGAACGTTGAAGTCCAAATGTTTTCATCCGTCGTAAAGGCTTTAATTGTTTTAAGGGCCTCTAATTCATTGTCTTCAAGCGTTTTTAGTTTATCAAAGCTTGCTTTATTATTTATGGTTTTATTTACAACCTCTTCCTTTTTATGCAGATTGTCTTCCAGTATCTGTGCGGTTTGATAAAGGTTATTTTTGGGCGTATAGGTCTTTTGGACAATAATGGCCGTCAATAGAAAGCTGGCAAACAGCAGAGCCAGCAATAACCGAATTTTCGCAAATGTGGTCAAGATTTTAACAAGGTAATATAAATTACAATATCAAAAATAAAACCATCCGTTTTATAAAGGGTGGCTTGTAATATTATTGTTCTAAAACTGCGCTGTTTGTGATAGCAGTCTTATCGATTTTTTTAACAAGGCCCTGCAATACATTTCCGGGGCCCACCTCAGTAAAGGAGATCGCTCCATCTTCCAGCATGTGCATTACAGTTTGTGTCCAGCGAACCGGGCCCGTAAGTTGCGCAATTAAGTTATGTTTTATTTTAGCCGGATCGGTGTAAGGTTTAGCATCAATATTTTGATAGATGGGACATAGTGGCTCTTTAATTTCGGTATGTACTATTGCATGTTCCAGTTCAACCCTTGCAGCCTCCATTAAGGGAGAATGAAAGGCACCACCAACGTTTAACTTTAAAGCCCTTCTGGCTCCCGCTGCAAGCAGCTTCTCGCACGCGTTGTCAATGCCCGCAATAGTACCAGAGATTACCAGCTGACCAGGGCAATTGTAGTTAGCGGGCACTACTACATCAGTTAATTGGCGGCAAACATCTTCAACGGTAAAATCGTCAAGTCCTAAAATAGCCGCCATGGTAGATGGTTGCAGTTCGCAGGCTTTTTGCATTGCATTTGCACGCGCGGCTACCAGGTGCAACCCATCTTCAAAAGCTAAGGCGCCTGCAGATACGAGTGCCGAAAATTCGCCCAAAGAATGCCCGGCTGCCATGTCAGGTTTAAAATCATTACCTAAAACTTTGGCCAAAATTACGGAATGCAAAAAAATGGCAGGTTGCGTAACATTGGTTTGTTTAAGGTCCTCATCCGTGCCGTTAAACATAATATCCGTAATTCGGAAACCAAGTATTTCGTTAGCTTTTTCAAATAATTCACGGGCTTTTTCAGATCGTTCATATAGATCCTTGCCCATTCCAACAAACTGGGCCCCCTGGCCCGGAAAAATGTATGCTTTCATATGCCCCCTAACCCCCTAAAGGGGGAATTTGTTGTTAATACTTATAATTAAATGATACATAGGCCCTCGTGCTCCCCTTTGGGGGGCTGGGGGCTCAACTTAACTTCGACGATATCAAATTTAAAAATTCCGTTCTCGTTTTTTCCTTTAAAAATTCTCCTGTAAATGCAGAAGTGGTGGTAACCGAATTTTGTTTTTGAACACCGCGCATGCTCATGCACAAATGCCTGCATTCAATTACAACGCCTACGCCCAAAGGGTGCAAGGTATCCTGTATGCAATCCCTTATTTCGTTGGTTAAACGCTCCTGCACCTGCAATCTGCGGGCAAAAACATCAACTATCCGGGGTATCTTGCTCAAACCAACAACATATCCGTTCGGAATATAAGCTATATGTGCTTTGCCAAAAAATGGCAGCATATGGTGCTCGCACATCGAATAAACTTCGATATCCTTCACCACCACCATCTGGCTGTATTCCTCTTTAAACATCGCTGAAGATAGTATCTCCTTCGCGTTCAGGTCATAACCGTGGGTAAGAAATAACATGGCCTTGGCAATTCTTTCAGGCGACTTTAATAAACCCTCACGATTTGGGTTCTCACCTATCTGCTGTAAAACGTCATGGTAATGTGTACTCAGGCTATCGATCAATTCCGGGTTATACCGGTCAATTTTTACATAACCGTCGATGCCCTCATCGCGGTCGGGGATTGAATTATTGTTACTCATTTTTCGGGATTAATCGCCAAAATATTCTGCAAAATTATTTTCGGTCTCATATAATTTCACCGAATGTAAAAATACTCCCTCGTATTTTTCAATTGGCGCTTTTAATTGGTTAAATATTTCAATGCAGAGAATTTCAGTTGAGGCCATTTTACCAGTCATAAAACCAACATCCTTATTGATGTTCATATGGTCCAGCTTTTCGATCACATGGTCGTTTATTATTATTTTCAACTCCTTAAGGTCGATCAAATACCCGGTCGCATGGGTGATTTCTCCCTTGACCGTTACAAATAGATCGTAATTATGCCCGTGCCAGTTTGGGTTTGCACATTTACCAAACACTTCCCGGTTTTTTTCTTCGCTCCATTCTTCACGGTACATTCTGTGTGCTGCATTAAAATGCTCTTTCCGTGTAATATATATCATCATAATAATTATTGCAGCAAATATACAAAACAAAAACAGGGCTTTGTTTTATCTTAGCTGTCAAAATAAAGCCATTATGCGCGTTTTGGTTGTCGCCGCTACTTCTTTTGAAGTCGAAAGTCTGAAGTTAGAAGTCGAAAGTCTGAAGTTAGAAGTCGGAAGTCTGAAGTTAGAAGTCGGAAGTCGGAAGTCGGAAGTCAGAAGTCGGAAGTCGGAAGTCAGAAGTCGGAAGTCAGAAGTCGGAAGTTTGAAGTCGGACTCAAAACTCGAAACTCAAGACTTAGAACTTCTCATTACGGGCGTTGGCATGGTTGCTACTGCTTTTGCCTTGGGGAAACACCTGGCCACGCATCAGTACGACCTGGCTATTAACCTGGGTATTGCCGGCAGTTTTGACCGGGGCATAGCTTTGGGCAAGGTGGTAGAGGTTATAGAAGACAGTTTTTCGGAATTAGGTGCTGAAAATGGTGGTGCATTTTTAGCTATTGACGAGCTCGGCTTTGGTGAAAGTAAATTTAGATCGACCGCCAGCCTTTCTAATTTCGGGGACAATTCAAACCTCAAACAAGTCACAGCCATTACAGTGAACACTGTGCATGGAAATGACGTAAGTATTAGAAACTTAACCAGTCGCATACAACCACAATTAGAAAGCATGGAAGGCGCGGCCTTTTTTTATGCTTGCAAGCAGGCCGGTGTCCCTTGCCTGCAGATCAGGACTGTGTCAAATTATGTAGAAAAACGTAATCGGGATAACTGGCAAATAGGGCTCGCTATTAAAAATCTGAATACATTTGCTGTGGAATTTTTGAGTAAGTTGAACGTTTGATGCTACCCAGATCCAAAACGTACAACTTAAAACGTAATACGTATAACTAATGAAGTTGTCTCTCGGTTTTTCTCCCTGTCCTAACGATACTTTTATTTTCGACGCACTTATCCATCATAAAATTGACACTGAAGGATTGGAATTTGAGGTGTTTTATGATGATGTGGAAACGCTTAATCAGAAGGCATTTCGAGGCGAACTGGATATTACCAAGTTAAGTTACCATGCCTTTGCCTACGTAGCTGATCAATATGTGTTGCTGGATGCAGGTAGTGCTTTGGGTTTCGGCGTTGGCCCGATGCTGATTTGTAAAGGGGATCCTGAATATTTTCATTCAAAACTTACAACTCGAAACTCACAACTAAAAATAGGTATCCCCGGCAAGTACACTACAGCAAATTTTTTATTGGGCCTGGCATTTCCAGAGGCTACCAACAAACAGGAGTTAGTGTTTTCGGAGATCGAAGATGCTCTTTTAGACGAAAAAATAGATGTCGGCCTGATCATTCACGAAAATCGTTTTACCTATCAAAATAAAGGCCTAAAGAAAATCCTCGACCTGGGTGACTACTGGGAAAAACGTACCGGCCTGGCCATCCCGTTGGGCGGAATTGTTGCCAACCGCAAATTACCTGTTGAAATTCAACACAAAATCAACCGCGTTTTACGCAAGTCGGTCGAGTTTGCTTTCGCCTATCCAAAATCAGGGTTGGAATTTATACGCTCCCACGCGCAGGAAATGAGCGAGGAAGTAATGTATAAACATATTGACCTTTATGTAAATAAATACTCGCTTGATTTGGGCGAAGAAGGCAGGAAAGCCATCAAACTGCTATTTGACACCGCAAGGGAAAAGAGTATTATACCGGAGATAAAGGAGGAGATATTCCTTAGTCCTAGCCCCCCGACCCCCTGAAGGGAGAGAAATAGTCCTTGAGATTTTCTTTAAGATTAACCCTCCCCCTTCAGGGGGCGGGGGGCTAATACAATAATTTATCATACGGATATCTCACCGTATGTATCGCTTTTACCTGCTCGTAAAGCAATGCTCTGAATTCGTCCACGTTTTCTTTTTGCAGTGCCGAAATAAATATAGCAGGGCAATTATTTTTTGCCATCCAGCTTTGTTTAAAATCTTCCAGGGTTAATTGTGCCGCATGTTCTTCCGGGCTGGTTTGTATAGGAACGTACGCATCAATTTTGTTGAAAACAGTTATCACCTTTTTGTCAACCGCCCCCAACTCTTTCAGGGTTTCATTTACGGTCCTTATTTGGTCTTCAAAATTAGGATGCGAAACATCTACCACGTGTATCAGTATATCTGCTTCACGCACTTCGTCCAACGTCGATTTAAAACATTCTACCAAATGGTGGGGCAGCTTGCGGATAAAACCAACGGTATCCGAAAGCAGAAATGGTACATTTTCAATGACAACTTTCCGTACAGTGGTATCAAGGGTGGCAAATAATTTATTTTCGGCAAACACCTCCGATTTGGATATCATGTTCATGATGGTGGATTTGCCCACATTGGTGTAACCTACCAATGCTGCACGCACCAACTGACTGCGATTTTTCCGCTGCGTTTCGTTTTGCCGGTCTATCAGTTTTAATTTGTCCTTTAACAGGTCTATTTTATTTAGAATTAAACGGCGGTCAGTTTCAATCTGCGACTCACCCGGTCCGCGCATACCGATACCACCCTTTTGCCGCTCTAAGTGGGTCCATAAACGGGTAAGGCGTGGTAATAAATATTGAAGCTGCGCCAACTCCACCTGCGCTTTAGCCTGGGCAGTTTGCGCCCGACTGGCGAAGATGTCCAATATCAGGTTGCTGCGGTCGAGTATTTTTACCTGTAGTTCATTTTCAATATTACGCAATTGTGATGGCGTGAGTTCATCATCAAAAACCACGATATCTATTTCTTCGGAAGCAACAAATTCCCGTATTTCCTCCAGCTTGCCTGTACCGACAAAGGTGGCCCGTTCCGGGCGCTGCATTTTTTGGGTAAAACTTTTTATAGTTAACCCACCGGCCGTTTCTACCAAAAATTCCAACTCCTCTAGGTATTCCTTTTCCTGTGCCTCGGTTTCATTTGGCGTGATGATGCCTACGAGCACCGCTTTTTCCTGCTTCACAGCAGTATCATAAAATTTTTGTCTCATTCAATAATGATCTATCAATCAAAGTGCCAAGGTAGGAATTATGCTGCAATGCAGTTAAAATGGCATGAATAAAATATTTTTCCTAACTTTAGTTATGAACGATGAACAGAGTAGACTTCTTGAACGCATTACACGCGCACCTGATATATTAGCTGGCAAACTTACTATCAGGCAGACACGGTTTCCACTTAATGATGTTTTGGAATTGCTGACTTCGGGATTATCCGAAAAAGATATTTTAGAACAGCATCCTATATTAGAGAAAGAAGATATACAAGCGGTTTTACTTTATGCGCAAGGTGTCAGAAATAAAAAGGAAATATTCATTATTCCAGAACACATGAAGAAAGGAATACGGCAAGGTGAAGAAGACATCAAAAATGGCGATTTTATCACAATGGACGAATTTCAAAAGCGATATGAAAAATGGTTGAAAGATTAAGGCCAACTGAAATAATATATTTTCTTAAGCAAATTCTGACCGAGAAAGAGTCTGAAAAGAAGGCGCATATAATAGCTTTTCAAAAGGGAGTTTTTAATAATGAATATTTTAAAGATGAACGCTTAAATGAAATTTTAAATGAGCTCGCATACGACTTGGATTTTTATGAACCCAACGACGAGTGGCGAGAAGAGGACGTAAGTTTTTATTCTGAACCGCGCTTACGGGAATTAATCAATGAAGGAATAAAAAAGATTGAGGGTTATACGAATAATACTTATTGAGGTTTTTGCGGAGTTCTCTTAATTACTTCACAGCCCCTTCACAAACTCCCTCATCGCCAACCCTGGGTCCTTTTCCTTCATAAAGTTCTCGCCAATTAAAAATCCGTTAAACCCGGCCTTTTTTAACTGTTTAATGGTATCGGTGTTGCTGATAGCGCTTTCCGATATCTTTAGAAATTCGGCTGGGATATGTTCTGCCAACTGATACGAAGTTTCAACAGATACCGTAAAATCAGCCAGGTTGCGGTTGTTTACCCCAATAGCATCCAGGTTAGGATTAATACTTCGTTCAAGTTCCTCCATGTTATGCACTTCGAGCAATACGTTTAATCCCAGGCTTTTTGCCAGCGAGGCCAGGCGCTGTATTTCCGCTGGACTCAATATTGCGGCTATCAATAAAATAATATCCGCACCCAATGATCTTGCTTCTATCACCTGGAACTCATCGATCATAAAGTCCTTGCGTAAAATAGGGATCGAATTAGCGCGTCGTGCCCTTAGCAAGTCTGTCTTTCTACCCATAAAAAACTTCCTGTCGGTTAATACGGAAAGCGCAGAAGCACCTGCTTCTGCATAGGCAGTAGTTACTTCTTTTACCGATACTTCGTCGTTGATAATCCCTTTTGAGGGGGATTTGCGTTTAAATTCGGCGATAATGCCTGTGCGTGTACCATCAAGCAAAAAGTCTCTTAAAGACAGGACATCCCTATGAAAGAACTCCGATTCTTCGAGGCTGGTGTAGGAAACGTATTTTTTTGCCGACTGTACTTCTGTTTTTTTATGCGCAACTATTCTATCAAGTATATTCATAAGCAGCCCCCTAACCCCTCCAAAGGAGTCCTTTCGGACCTGAAGGGGGATTTTTAAGTTTTACAATTATATTAAACTTTAACGAAATGGTTTTCCACTTTCTCAACTCCTCCTTCAGGGGGCCGGGGCGCTAACCAATTTTGCATTACAGCCCTGCCATGTTCTGTTAATACAGATTCGGGATGGAACTGCACACCACGTACATCATATTGCTTATGCCTAAGGGCCATTATACTATTATCCTTTTCGTCAATAGCGGTTATTGTCAGGGTATCCGGAAAATCTTTTTCATCCACCACCCAGGAGTGATACCTTCCTACTTTAAAGGTTTGCGGAAGTCCTAAAAATAGCTTTTCCTTTGGATCGATTATTTTTACGGGTGTCGCAACTCCGTGCATTGGCCGGCTTAAATTATAAAGCTTGCCCCCGAAAACTTCTGCAATGGCCTGCTGGCCCAAACAAACTCCGAAGATACTTTTAGTTGGAGCATACCTTTCAATCACTTCCAAAAGCAATCCTGCTTCCGAAGGGATGCCAGGTCCCGGCGAAAGAATAATGTGATCATACACATCCACATCGGTAATGTTGAATTTATCATTTCGCCATACCTCACATTGCAAACCGATCTCATTGACCAGGTGCACCAGGTTATAAGTAAAAGAATCGTAGTTGTCTATTATTAATATCTTGCTCATGTTACACTCCTAACCCCTCTCAAGAGGGTAATTTAAAATTTATAATATACTAATCTCTATTCACCAGTCAACCAATTACCACTTTACAACTCCTCGGCCATCTCAATAGCTTTGCGTAAAGCTGCTATTTTATTATCAACTTCTTTTAGTTCACTTTCGGGATCCGAATCTGCTACAATGCCTGCACCCGCCTGGTAGTGCAGCGTATTGTTCTTACTCAAAAATGAGCGGATCATAATGGCATGATTAAAGTCTCCATTAAAACCGAAGAAGCCTATGGCGCCGCTGTAAAAACTGCGCTTGCTTTTTTCATTCTCATCAATGATCTCCATGGCACGAAATTTCGGCGCACCGCTAAGTGTGCCTGCAGGAAAGGTATCCGCAACGATCTTGAACGGCGAAACACCCGGGCGAAGCGTACCGCTGACGTGCGAAACCAAATGGATAAGATGCGAATAATACTGCACTTCCTTAAAAGACTTAACCTCCACCTGCTCACAATGCCGGCTTAGGTCGTTACGTGCCAGGTCTACCAGCATAACGTGCTCGGCAGATTCTTTAGGGTCGTTCTCCAGGTTACGGGCAATCTCGGCATCTTTTACATCATCGCCGCTGCGTTTAAAGGTGCCGGCAATAGGAAATATGTTAGCCACATTATTTTTTATGGTGATCTGCGCCTCGGGCGACGAACCAAATATCCTGAAGTCGCCATAATCATAATAGAATAAATAAGGTGATGGGTTAATAGAACGCAGCGCCCGGTAAACATTAAACTCGTCGCCCGAAAACTTTTTTGAAAACGCCCTCGAAGGAACGATTTGGAAAACATCGCCGCGAAAGATATGCTGTTTCATTTTTTCAACCACCGACATGAATTCCCCGTTGGTTAAATTAGAAAGTTCTTCGTCCTTGCTTTGAAAGTGATATTCGGGGAAGTTTTTATTTTTGATGAGGTACTCTATTTTTTCAATGCCGCCGTTTTCGGTCGGAGCTGCAGACTGATCGGCTTGACCTTCAGCCTGGTTATTAAAAATATGCAGTTCATTCTTAAAATGGTCTACTGCGATAATGTAGCGGTAAATATGATATTGCAATACCGGTATCTTCCTGGGGTCCGCCTTACTTTCATTGAAGCGAATGGTTTCAAAATATTCCACAGCCTCGTGGGTAAAGTAACCGAATAAGCCGTTGGAAAGAATTTTATGCGGGTTTGCCTGCACTTCAAAATCAGCGAGGAATTTGCTTATCTCCTCAACCAGGTCAAATTGGCCCGGCTCTTTGGTTTCAGTTGTATCGTCAGGATAAGTCTTTTTTAGTTGTCCCTCATTAACTGTTATTCCTCCAATGGGCTCACAGCATATGTAACTCATACTATTTTCGCGGCTATGATAGTCGGAACTTTCCAGCAGGAGTGAATTTGGAAAAACATCCCTCAGGCGCAGGTAGATACTTACCGGAGTAGTGGTATCGGCTAACAGTTTTTTGAAGGTAGTTGTTATTTTATATTTTTTCATTTCGTTTAAAAAAAGCGTTATAAATAAAAAACCCGGCGATTGGTTGACGCCGGGTTCTATTAGGTTTACAATTGATTAGTATTTCCGATCAAAAACATATCCGGCTGCCAAATTTTGTTTGGTGCCACCAGCTATTGTTATAGGTATTTTTAATCATCGCGGTCACAAATTTATATAAAAATTTGAATTAGCAAATTTTTTGTAAAAAAATTATTACGAAGTCATTCCAATAAGACTCCGGTGGCTCGAAATAATGGCAATAATTATTACCAATAAAGCCAGTATATAGTATATAGCGATGGTTTTATGCTTGCCTTCGGGCATTACAATCTTTTTTGACCTGCTATGCCCTATGGTTATCAAAACGATAGCTATAATCATCATAGCCAGATGCTCAACCGTCCAGTAGCGGGTATCGAAGTTCTTCATGGTTTGGCTGTTGAATTGTACGAAAGGACTTAAAAAGTACAATATAAGTCCCAAAACCAACTGGGTATGCGCAGAGATCAATGCAAACAAATTGATCTTTCGGTTTCCTTCGGTATAAGGTTTGTTGCTCAACCATCCGGCCAGAGACTGGAAAATGGCCAGCAATATAAGTATGAGCACTACATACCTGAAACCGGAATGTAGATATTTGAAAAGACTGTATGCATTCATGTGGTAAAATTTTTGAAGATAAGTAATAAGTTGAAATAGCTATGAGCTAACAAATATATAATTATATATTTTCTCAGATATGATTTATGCACCGTTTAAGAATAATTTATCTATAGCAGGATGTTTCAAACTTAACCTTGCAAATTTCAACTTGACAATCTTCCAACAAACTAACAAAATCATAACTTTGCTATTGAATGAGGAGATTTTTCGGCTATATATTATCCCCAATCCACTACCTTGCCTGGGGATTGTTATTACTTATTTTTCACCCTTTGCAATGGATCGCGTTTAATGCGTTTGGTTACAAGGTCCATAAGTGGGTTGTCGACACGTTGAATTTTTTCCTGGTGGGGTCCAATTACCTGCTGGGTAATTCTGTAAAGTTTATGAATAAACAGGACTTGCCTATTGGCAGACCAATCATTTTTATAGCCAATCACCAGAGTCTCTACGATATACCTGCCATGATATGGTTTCTGCGTAAATACCACGCCAAGTTTATTTCGAAGATCGAGCTGACCAAAGGCATCCCGTCCATATCCTACAACCTAAAACATGGCGGAGCCGCCAATATCGACCGCAAAGACCCCCGCCAATCAATTACAGAAATTGCCAAACTGGGCACCCGCATGAAAGAAAAGAAATGGTCGGCAATGATATTTCCGGAAGGTACACGTTCAAAAAATGGCATAGTAAAGCCGTTTCAATCGGGCGGGGTAGCCACACTGCTAAAAAAATGCCCGGAAGCATTGTTGGTTCCAATCGCCATTAATAACTCCTGGAAAATGGTACGTTATGGTATTTTTCCGCTAAGTACATTCGAACGGATGACCTGGGAAGTGCTTAAGCCTATCGAACCTCAAAAAAGATCGGCCGATGAATTGGTATTAGAAGTCGAGAACGAGATAAGGAAAGCATTGGGACAGTTGCCAGTGGGCAGTCTGCAGTAGGCGGTAGGCAGTTTGCAGTTAGCAGTTTGCAGCAGGCAGTGAGCAGTTTGACCAATAAGCAATAGACAGTTGTCAGTAAACAAAAAGTGTTAACTCAGTAAACCAAAAGTGTTAACTCAAATCACTGCCAACTCAAAACTGCAAACTGATCAAATATTCTTCCCGTCCACAATCTTAAAGAACTCATCGCGGTAGGTATCACCAACGGGAATAATCTTGTCTTTAATAAAAATGCGGCTGCGCTCAATGCTATCTATCTTATTGAGTGATACAATATAAGATTTATGCACCCTGATAAAATGCTTTTCGGGCAAAGCATCTTCCATCTTTTTCATGTTCTGAAGCGTAATGATGCGCTCGGCAGGCGTAAATATCGAAATATAATCTTTCAGTCCTTCAATAAACAAAATATCGTTCAGGTACACCTTCTGTATCTTATACTCCGTTTTTACAAAGATAAAATCACTCAAAAAATCGCTCTGCAGGGCATGCTCTGTCTTTATTTCTGGTTTGGATGAAGGCTGTAAAATGGCTTGCGCTTTTTGCACGGCTTTAAAAAAGCGATCAAATGCTATTGGCTTCAGCAGATAATCGATCACATCCAGTTCATAGCCTTCCAGCGCGTATTGCGAATAAGCAGTGGTCAATATTACCTTGGCCTTACCGTTTGCTATGCGCAAAAACTGTATGCCCGTAAGCTCGGGCATTTGCACATCCAGAAACACAAGGTCAACCTTGCCTTCCTGTACCAGCTGAAGTGCCTCTATTGGATTGGTGGTTGCCTTTACCAGTTGCAAAAAAGGCATTTTGGAAATATAATCTTCCAGTATATGGAGCGCCAGCGGCTCATCGTCAACAACAAGGCATCTGATCATATCATAAAACTAAAGATAATTCACATGTATAAATGTCAGGCTTATCCTGTATATCGAGTTTGTATTTCCCGGCATAAAGGAGATCAAGCCTTCGTTTAACATTATTTAACCCAATTCCGCCTTCTGTATCCCGGTTATGCGTATGCTTTTTGTTCTCCATATAAAAATGCAGATGGGTACCATCCAGGTTAATCAGCAAACGTATCGGCATCGAAGGATCGTTGGCTACTCCGTGCTTAAAAGCATTTTCAATAAATGCGATCAACAATAAAGGTACTATCTTTTGGTCGCCTACATCTCCCATTATTTTAAAATCGACAAACGCTTTATTACCAAAACGTATTTTTTGAAGATCGATATAGTTCTGCAGGTATTGTAACTCCTTTGCCAGGTCGACCTTGTTGTCGTTACTTTCGTACAGCATATACCGCATAATTTCGGATAGCTTTAAAATGGCTTCGGGGGTGGTATCTGATTTCTGATAGGCCAGCGAGTAAATGCTATTTAACGAGTTAAATAAAAAGTGAGGATTGATCTGCGACTTAAGGAAGGCCAGTTCGGCGGTCAGGCGTTGGTTTTCAAGGTCGCGTTGCACCCGTTCATTCAGGAACCAGTCTATACTGAATTTCAACGCCGTGCTTAAAAACAGAAAAAAGACACTGGTTAATGCCGAGCCAATGAAATACGAAAAAAATGACGTTTTATGCCCATCGTCGTATTTACTTATAAGAGATTGGAAAAGAATTGTAAGGCCATATTTCCCTAATGCAAAAACAACTATACAACCGATTAACGTTAAGGTATAAAATCTGTACTTTTTTTTATTTAGAAATCTAGGAATAAGGTATAAGAAGTTGAGATAAAACAGCCCAATATTAACGCAGCCAAATGCCACAATTATGGCGGACAGGCTTGCAAGGCTTAGCTTACTATTGCTATGGCTAACTACCATTAGATAGGATAGGATACTTACCCAAAAAACAATATGCCAGAAAATTTGCCAGTTACGTTTCACCGCATCTAATGTAATATTTTATGCGGTTTAATACTTGTTATTTATATATAGCACTCTTTTTTTCCGATAAACCATTAATTATTGCCGACGAACGCTTTCTTAAGCTTAAATACCTGTTCATCTATGATTCCTGCCCGTTGGTCTAATACTTTTTAGCGGGTGAAAGATTTAATATTTCTTTGTATCATCAAAATCACACAACAATGAAAAGGCTGATCACAAACTCGAATCCATTTATCTTACTGCTATTACCCGTAGTATTTGCTTTAATAATGGGGATAAGTTATCAATCTCAACAAAAAAAGGAATATACCGCGAGCACGTCGGTACATGCAACTTCGCTTTTTTATAAAGGCGTAACCCTTGTAAAAACCGTTTGCTCAATCGCTAAAGAAAAACTATGGTAATCAGCACCGAGGGGTTAAGTTTCAACTTCGGTAATCAACAAGTTGTTAAATCACTATCCCTGCAAGTGCCCAAGGGCAGTATTTATGGTTTTTTAGGCCCAAACGGAGCCGGTAAAACCACTACTATAAAGTTACTGCTCAATCTTTTAAAAACAGACCAGGGCAGCATACATATTTTCGACAAAGAATTGCAAAGCAACCGCGTTGCAATTCTTTCAGAAATAGGCTCACTGATCGAACAGCCTGCTATCTATCTTCATCTTTCAGGGAAAGAAAATCTAATGAACCGGGCCCTGCTTTTGCGGGTATCCGAGCAACGCGTTGACGAAATGCTTGCACTGGTGCACCTAAAAGATGCCGCCCATAAAAAAGCTGGTAAATATTCATTGGGAATGAAACAGCGCCTCGGTATCGCTCTCGCATTGCTATCCGACCCCCAATTACTCATCCTTGACGAACCCACAAACGGACTTGACCCTAACGGCATCATTGAGGTGCGCGAATTATTGATCAGGTTGGTTACCCAGCATAATAAAACAGTTTTTATATCCAGTCACTTATTGGCCGAGGTGGAGCGGATGGCGACACACGTTGGAATTATTGACAAAGGAGAGCTTTTATTCCAGGGGAGCATAAAAGACCTTGAAGCCATAAGCCAGCCACAAGTACAGGTAGAATTGGAGAACACCGTTGATGCTGCAAATTTTTTGAAAAAACATGGTTTTAATGTGATAGACATAAGCGATAACAGCCTATCGATCCCATACACTTCAAAAACACAAATGGGAGAGATCAATACTTTGCTTAACAAAAATGGGTATATGGTATACAGCATCCACAAAATACACAAGGACCTGGAGAAATTATTTTTAGATATCACCCAAAACGCCTGAGCAAATGAATGGATTTATACTATCGTTTCGGTCTGAGTTTTATAAAACGCGTAAAACAATGGGCTTTTGGAGTGCAGTTTTGTTACCGCTCCTCATTTGTCTTTTGTTATTTGTCGGCTTTTTCAGTCATAGCGAAAAACTGGTGTCAGTTCCGGGGATAATGCTTTGGTTGCAGTTTGCGGGGGCTATTTTAGGAGTAATGGGCTCATTGCTTTTGCCAATGCTTATCGTTTTTATTGCCTATTCGGTAAATAGTATTGAACATAAGGCAGATACCTGGAAATCGCTCTTTAGCCTTCCTATCGCTAAATGGTCGGTATATGCCGCTAAATACGCTTATGCATTTTTCCTCGTCCTGTTATGCCTTATGCTGTTTGTGCTTTTTACTATCGGGTTTGGTAATTTGTTAAGCGTACTTAAACCTACCCTGAAGTTCAACGAATACCACATGGAAAGCACGTTGGCGCAAGTGTATTTAAAGCTTTTCCTCTCGTCATTGGGTATATTATCTATACAATTTTTACTGAGCCTGCTTTTCCGTGATTTTTTAAAGCCAATGGGTATCGGTTTTACTGCTACTATAGCAGGAGTAATTTTGGCCGGCACAGATTGGAAATATGCTTACCTGTTTCCTTATTCGCATCCTATGCTAACGGTAAAAAGTACCCTGCCGCATGACATTGGTAAGGGTTCCGGGATACCTGAACTTTCCGTTGACCTGTTTACGAAAGACATATTTGTAAGCCTGGGAGTAGCCGTGGTGGTTTTTATATTGGGTTATTTTATTGTGCTGAAAAAGAGTGTGAAATAGTGTTTAGAGATTAGAGTTTGGTTGGGGACGATTTTAATGGCCTTATTCTTCAGGATAAAACAAGGTAAATGCAAGATAAAATCGCCAAATTATTTAACCTAACTGGCGAATAAAGCAGGTGAAAGTAGCCTTTGCCCGTGTGCCAAGTCTTTGTAACTATGCCAGTTAGAGGGGTATTATAACTCCAAACGAACATTTGGTACTCTTTCGTCAATAAGGTACGTGTGTTTTGACAATAACCTGGCTTGCATAAGCATAAGATTGGGTGCGGGCATCGTTCAAAACAATCCTCACCCCATTCTTCCATAGAATGGCTGCATATCCCCAAAAGGGTTCGCCCATAATAGGATTGTGGAGAGTGGTTTCAAATCCCACAGCATATACATCATTACCTATCACAGCAATACTGTTTATAATAGCATTGGTAGTGCCATCTTCTAAAGATACCGGCACGCCGTTTTTCCAGTAAGTGGCCACGTCAAATGTTCCGTTGTCAACAAACCCGGCCAGGTAAACATCGTTGCCCACAACCGCTATGGAGGTTGCGGCGGCATCGCCATTCATGAAAACCTGTGTGCCGTTTTTCCAATATTTGGCAGAGGTAGTACCATGATAATCAAAACCAGAAATATACACATCGTTATTGACTATCGTTATGCCGGTCGTGAACCCGGATTGCCCAACCGTTGGCAGTTTTGTTTGCACACCGTTTTTCCATACAACAGCGGCCTGGAATGCACTGGGGAGATCCCTGGTATCCCCTGTAATGTAGAGATCATTACCGTTAACCGCTGCGGCAGTTGCATGAGCATCTTGTGTAGTGTCTGACAATAAAACCTCCTTTCCATTCTTCCAATATTCAGCTTTACTGAAGAATAAAGTCGCGTTGGCCGCTCCCTGGAAACCTGTCACATACAGATCATTACCTGCAGCGGCTAACCCGGTCGTTGTATGCCTGATCAACCCTTCGGACAACCTGCCTTCTGCCAGGTTTTTCCAATAAAGGCCCTGCTCTTGGCCGCCGCTGTCGAATATGTAACCCGCCGCATATACGTTGGTATCAACAATTGCTAGGCCGGTGGCGAAGCCATAACCTTCATTACCGTTTAAATAAAACAGCGTTCCGTTTTTCCATAATACGGCAAAAAAGTATGGTTAAATACGGTGCCCACTATGTATACATCCGGCTCATAGATGAAAGCAGGGCCGGTTGCCTTGCCCTTGCCGGTGATAACCGTTATTGCGCCGTTTGTGCCGGCAGAAGGCGCCAGTACGGTAAGTGTCGAGTCTGTAGCCGATTGAACTGCGGCCGGGGCCCCGTTAAACTTTACGGTATCGCCCGCGGCAATTGTATTGAAGTTTGCACCCATGATGGTCACCAGTGTATTGACATTGCCCGAAGCCGGCTTAAATGAAGTAATTACCGGTGTATTCGGTGGCGGCGGAGGGGTTGAATGTATTATTGATGGCGTATTCTCTTTACGACATGCAGTGATCAGCAGAAGCACCATTAAGCCGCTAAGTATTTTTCTCACAACACTATAATTTTCGGTTAAGGCTATAAAGGCCTGCTATGAAACAGGCCCACTAATTTATAATTATACGTGAAGATAATAATTACAATTATTAATTAACTCAAATTGCTAGTTAGTATGTTAAAATAAAGGAATAAAAAGAGTGAGCATCAAAGAATAAATTTGGTTTACCACAACTAAAAAAATTCCAGACGATGC
>JANYAB010000667.1 GCA_025355225.1 Bacteroidota bacterium | reverse complement strand
CCCATAAATAATACCGAAGTTAACCGCCTTAGCGTTGCGCCGCTCGTTGCTGTCCACTTCGTGCAGCGCTTTGCCATATACCTTGGCAGCAGTTGCCGTATGGATATCCAGGTTTTGGGTAAAGGCATCCAGCATGTTCTCATCTTTGCTGATCTCGGCAATAATGCGTAATTCTATCTGCGAATAATCCGCCGATACAATACTATGATCAGCATCCCTTGGAATAAAGGCTTTCCGTACTTCGCGGCCGCGCTCGGTTCGGATAGGGATGTTTTGCAGGTTCGGATTGGTCGAACTTAAACGACCTGTGGCGGCTATTGCCTGGTTATAGGAGGTATGCACACGACCGGTTTTACGATTCACCATCAGGGGCAGGGCATCAACATAAGTTGATTTGAGCTTTTGCAGCTGGCGGTAATCCAATATGTCCCTTACTATATCGCTTTTGGCAGCTAATGAAAGCAGTACATCCTCGCCGGTTTGGTATTGGCCGGTTTTGGTTTTCTTTGCTTTCGGGTCGAGCATTAATTTTTCAAACAGAACCTCGCCCAATTGTTTTGGAGATGCGATATTAAAACGCACCCCGGCTTTTTCGTAAACTACTTTCTCCAGCCTTGCAATGTCGACCACCAGTTCCTTTGAAAACTCATTCAGTGTATTATGATCAATACGTACGCCCTCATACTCCATATCAGCCAGGACGTACACAAGCGGGTGTTCAATTTCGTGTATCAGTTTTTCGCTTTCTGCTTCTTTAAGCTTCGGTTCGAATACCGATTTTAACTGTAGGGTTATGTCGGCATCTTCAGCGGCGTATTCCTTAATCTTTTCAAAGTCCACATCGCGCATATTTCCCTGGCCCTTTCCTTTTGCACCTATCAGAGCAGTGATAGATACCGGTTTGTAACCGAGGTAGTTTTCCGACATGATATCCATACTGTGACGCGTATCCGGATCGATAATATAGTGGGCGAGCATCGTATCAAACAGATCCCCTTTCACTTCAACGCCATACCATTTCAGCATCAGGATATCATATTTGATGTTCTGTCCTGTTTTGCTGATCGCGGCATCTTCCAAAACCGGCTTAAATTCGTCAACTATAGCTTGTGCCACCTGCTGATCGGCGGGCACAGGTACATACCAGGCCTCGCCGTGCTTAATGGCGAACGATAACCCTACCAGTTCGCAATCATTGGCATCCGTTCCGGTTGTTTCCGTATCAAAGCAGATGCTTTTTTGCTGTTTCAGCTTGGCGATAAGTTCGCTGCGTTTTTCCAGCGTGTCCGCTAAGTGGTATTCGTGGGGAACGTTGTCAATATTTTTGGTAACCTGATCTATTTCAGGTTCGGCTATATCCTGAATATCGACTGTAAGTGTCGTCCGGCCCGTGGCCACAGGATCGCCGAACAGATCGGTTTGTATGCCAACAGATTTTGTTTCGGTGATGCTGAAATCGTCGCCAAAAACACGCCGGCCCAGGGTCCTAAACTCCAGCTCAGCGAATAATGGCTCTAAAAGGTCTTTACTTGGGGCACACATTTCAAGACCGGCTTCGTCGAGCTCAACCGGAGCATCTAAATTAATCGTCGCTAATTTTTTAGAGAGAATCCCCTGCTCAGCAAACTGCTCTATATTCTCACGCTGCTTACCCTTCAGTTCGTGACTGTTTGCAATAATGTTTTCCATGGAACCGTATTGCTTGATCAGCAGTTTAGCTGTTTTTTCGCCTATGCCCGGTATGCCTGGGATGTTATCGACTGCATCGCCCCAAAGACCTAAAATATCTATCACCTGCTCTACGCGCTCTATTTCCCATTTTTCAAGCACTTCTTTCACGCCTAATATTTCAACTTCATTTCCCTGTCGGCCAGGTTTATAAATGCGGATATTTTCGGACACTAACTGCGCAAAATCCTTGTCGGGTGTCATGCAGTAAACCTGGTAGCCTTTCTTTTCGGCCTTTTTTGCCAGAGTGCCTATAATGTCGTCAGCCTCGAAACCATCCGAAGTGATAAGGGGGATGTTAAAGCCTAATATGATTTTAAAAACATAGGGGAGGGCTTTTTCCAGGTCTTCGGGCATGGCCTGGCGATGGGCCTTATAGGCCTCAAATTCAGTATGCCGTTCGGTTGGCGCCTCGGTATCGAATACCACTGCCATGTGCGTGGGCTTCTCCTTTTTAAGCACATCAAGCAAAGTATTGGTAAACACCAGCATTGCCGAAGTATTGAGGCCACCCGAAGTAAAGCGCGGACTTTTACTCAACGCAAAATGAGCCCGGTAAATGAGGGCCATGCCATCCAATAGAAATAGTTTTTTCATGATTGTGATTACACCGATTATTTAATGATTACACCGATTGAACGATGATTTCACAGATTGCCAGTGACGTAATTAAAATATTATAATTGATTACTTAAACGTTTTTCAAAAATACAATTTATGTTCGCTGATTAGCAATTAACTGAATAATCCAAAAAATCAGATCGGTGCAATCATTAAATAATCGGTGAAATCCAAGGTCACTTGAAAGAACAACTATCAATATGATCGTTCACCATGCCGGTAGCTTGCATATGCGCATAGCAAATAGTGGTTCCGAAGAAGGTAAAGCCACGTTTTTTCATGTCCTTGCTTATTGCGTCGGAAATGGGAGTGCTTGCCGGGATTTTATCCGGATGATTAATAATAGGCTTTCCATCGGGCATAAAACCGTACAGGTATTTATCAAATGAGCCAAATTCCTTTTGCACTTCAATAAAAAGCTTGGCGTTTTTGATGGCCGACGATATCTTCAACCTGTTGCGGATAATACCGGTGTCCTGCATAAGGCGCTCAATATCGTCTCCGGTAAAGGCAGCCACTTTGTGGACATCAAAATCGGCAAATGCCTTTCTGTAACCTTCACGCCGCCGCAGAATTGTTATCCAGCTTAACCCAGCCTGTGCAGATTCGAGTATTAAAAATTCGAACAGCTTTTTATCATCATGAACTTCCTTGCCCCATTCTTTATCGTGGTAATCCATATAAAGCGGGTCTGTGCCAGCCCAGGAGCAGCGTTTTATTTCTTGCGTTTGCATCTTGTTTATCTGTATAGCTAAATTAAAAATATTAACTGCTACTGCGAACTGCCTACTGAGTTCAATTCGTCCCAGTATTCAACCGCTCTGCGATGATGTGGTATTACAATTGACCCGCCAACCAGGTTGGCAATCATGAATATCTCGTTCATTTCATCGTGCTTAACACCGGCTTCGTGGCATTTGCCAAGGTGGTATTTTATGCAGTCGTCGCAGCGCAAAACCATGGAGGCTACCAGGCCCAGCATTTCTTTGGTTTTCATATCCAAAGCGCCATCAGCATAGGTGGTAGTATCCAGCGCAAAAAAGCGTTTAATGTTTGTATTGGCCGATTCCATTATCCTGTCGTTCATTTTAGTACGATAGGCGTTGAAATCATCTTCTAATTTTCCCATGGGTGATTAATTGTTGAATTATTGATTTACTGAATTATTGATTGTTTATTAATTAGAGCATAAAAATGCTAAAAAAATTAGTTTTACGAAGATATATTTTTATCTTTATATCGGTTCAGCAAAATTAATTTTTTACCTTAATTTAAGATTTATGGAGAGTTTAGCACCAAATATTTTTGTCAGCAATATGCCCGAAACCATCGCGCTTTACAAAGTGCTGGGTTTCGAAGTAACTATGTCCGTTCCTGATAACGGAGAGGATCTGGTGTGGGTAATGATGGTAAATGGCGGCGTTACCATCATGTTTCAAACCTATGGAAGCCTGGGTGAAACCTTACCCGAAATAAGCCGGAAGGACGGCGGCTCGCTGCTGCTATATATCAATCTGAAAGGTATACGGTCGTTTTTTGATTCAATAAAGGATAAGGTGAAAGTGCTTAACGGTCTGGATGTTACATTTTACGGTGCCACCGAATTCTCAATTTTGGATAATAATAATTACGTGCTTACTTTTGCCGAACACGGATGATAGAATTTAAACGCGTCGACCATATCAACATCAGCGTCCCGCCTGAAAGGCTGGAGGAAGCAAAGCTATTTTATACCGAAGTTATGGGACTGGAGCAGATAGAACGGCCGGACAAAATTTTTGGCTCACGGGGTTATTGGTTTAACATCGGCGATATCCAATTGCATATTAGCTGTGAGCATCCGTTGCCACGCTCAACCCGGCACACGGCCTTTGAGGTATCAGATATTGCTGCCGCGAGAAAACAGTTTGAATAAAATGACTTAAATGACCTTCAATAGTGTTAGGGGATAAACCCCGTTCAGTGGCAATTTCTGTAACGGGT
>JANYAB010000657.1 GCA_025355225.1 Bacteroidota bacterium | reverse complement strand
GCAATTTAATCAAAAAAATATTATGCATGCATAGTAAAATAAATTTGACGCAAAAAAAAGAGAGCCCTTTTGAAGCTCCCTTTCCCCTAATTAATTTAAACTATTGATTAAACCCAAAACAAAGAACAAAGAAACTCAGCTTGGGTATCTGAGAATTCAAGAAAAAAGCTTTTCACAGGTAGATGAAATATATTTTTTCATAGATTGTTTGCGATGTAGAGCCGCTAACCAATAAACAAAAGTAAAGCCATAATTACATCCCACCAATGACTAATACGTCAGAATTTCGAAATTAACCCTTTGAATAAATTTATCAACGTAAAAAATAGTTTGACAATTTATTTATTAGATTGCACTTGATACCATTTAATTATTCGACACGACATATGCTATTGACTGATTTTGAATATCTTAACAACTCCGAAGATGCCTTTAAGAAAAAGGTTTCGTTACAAATAAAAAGATTAAGAAGACAGAACCAGGTGACACAGGAAAAATTTTACCGCGAAACAAATATCAATATTGCCAGGCTCGAATCGGGCAAGGTCGATATCCGTTTAGATACGCTAAGAAAGGTCTGTTATTACTTTGATGTGTCGCTATCGGGGTTTTTTCACGGTATTTATTAATATTATTGCGTTTTTACTCTTTTATACACATTCCACTATATTATACAATAAGTGTATTTTATTTTGAACAGTATGATTCTATCCCGAAAGGGCGACTCCCGGGAACTATTTTTTGAAATGATCCGAACAGTAATTTTACAAAACACATAAAATAGCAAGTATTATTTTTAATTAAGTTTGTATTAAATAATTTTCTATGAGCGAAATAAACCCAAAGCCGATCATTTACATCGCAGCACTAACACTGTTAGTATTATGTTCTTATCAAACCGCTACGTTAATTGATCATACGAACGACCCTGTTTATAAAAACCTTGACCCGTCTATTAGCCCTGGGACCGATTTTTTTGGGTATGCCAACGGGGGCTGGATAAAAAGAAATCCTATTCCGCCAGCCTACTCGAGTTGGGGTATCGGGAATGTGGTACAGGAGGAAATTCGTGACCGGCTTAAAAAGATCAACGAAGATGCGCTAAAGGCAAATGCGCCTAAAGGATCTGGTAATCAAAAGATCGGCGATTTTTATTACAGCGGGCTCGACAGTGCAGGAATTGAAAAATCTGGCATTGCGCCGCTACAGGGGCAATTGAATACTATTGACCAGGCCAAGGACGAACATGATATATTAAACGCCGCAGCCTTATTAACCGCAACAGGGACGCGCAACATAATAGGTTCGCGTGTTGGGCAGGATGATAAGAACAGTTCCAAGATGATGGTTCAATTGGGGCAAACAGGTTTGGGACTGCCTAACCGCGATTATTATTTTAAAACAGATGCACGTACTACCCGCATACGTAACGATTATACCACAAAGTATTTGCCTGCTATGTTGGCATTATCCGGCTGGGATGAGCAAAAGTCTTTGGCAGGTGCAAAAAGTGCGTACAACATAGAGAAGTTTCTTGCTGATAGCAGCCGCAAACTCGAAGACCTGCGCGATCCTTATCGTAATTATCATAAAATTCCAGTTGCGCAATTAGATCGTTTAACACCGGGCATTGAATGGACAGACCTGTTTAATCAATTGCAATTTAAGGGGGTTGATTCAGTGATAGTCGGTCAGCCTGAATATTATAGGGCAGTTGATAAAGCGCTAAAAACTTTTCCAATTGATGACTGGAAAGCCTACCTGCGTTTAAAACTGATCTCATCGTATGCGCCCTATTTAAATAATGCGCTTGTTGAGGAGAATTTTCGTTTTGGAGGCAAAGTATTACGCGGTCAAAAGGAGCAGCTTCCGCGATGGAAAAGAGTTTTAGATACTGAAAATGGCTTGATGGGTGAACTATTAGGCCAGCTATTTGTGCAGGAGTATTTTCCCGAACGGAGCAAAATACGATATGTTGCTATGGTAGAGGCTATCAGGCAATCCTACAGGGAGCACATACAAAAATTGGATTGGATGAGCCCGCAAACGAAACAAAAGGCGCTCGCTAAATTAAATGCGATGCATCCGAAAGTTGGCTACCCCGATCAGTGGAAGGACTTCTCAGCACTAATCATTAGCCGCGATTCGTACGCAGGTAATGTAATGCAGGCCAGGCATTGGTCGTATATGGTCAATGTAAATAAATTAGGTAAACCGGTAAATCATAAAGAATGGAATATGTCGCCGCAAACCTACAATGCCAATTACAGCCCGTCAAATAATGAAATTACGCTGCCCGCCGCGCAGTTCCTGATACCCGGCATTAAGGACGACCAGGTAGACGATGCAGTTGCTTATGGTTATGTAGCTGCATCAACAATAGGCCACGAGATAACACATGGGTTTGATGATGAAGGGCGTCAGTACGATGTAAAAGGAAATTTGAAAACATGGTGGACCTCGCAGGATTCGGTAAAGTTTACGCAGCGTGCGCAAATGCTGGTTAACCAGTTTAATGGCTATGTGGTTTTAGACAGCCTGCATGTAAACGGCAAGGCCACGCTCGGCGAAAATATTGCCGACCTGGGTGGGATCGTTTTGGGACTTGATGCTTTTAAGAAAACCCAGCAATACAAGGAAGGTAAAAAAATAAATGGCCTTACACCTTTGCAACGTTTCTTTTTAGGGTACGCTTTAGGCTGGCTCGGCCACGAACGCGATGAAGTGCTGGCCAACCAGATATTGACCGATGTACATGCCCCCGGATTTTTAAGGGTAAACGGCCCTTTCAGCGATGTGCCTGAATTTTATAAGGCTTTCCACATCAAAAAGGGTGATAAAATGTGGCTTGATCCTGATAAAAGGGTGAAGATCTGGTAGCCCCGCCTAAATCCTCCCCGGTTGGGAGGACTTAAAAAAGGTTATCTTATATTTGGGCAATGCAAATTATACACGCGCTGCAACAATGGTGGCAACATCAAACACTGCTCGAAATCATTGGTGTTATTACCGGTCTGCTTTGTGTTTACCTGGCTGCGGTTAACAATATATGGAACTGGCCTATCGCCATCATTAGCGTTGGCATCTACATATTTATTTTTCTTGATGCCCGGCTGTATGCGGACATGGGCCTGCAGGTTTATTTTTTAGTTATGAATATTTATGGCTGGTATTTCTGGAGCAGAAAACCAGCAACAGATGTGAAGACCCCGGTTGTTCTGATCACATTAAGGCAAATGATCACATCGATTGTCATTATTGCGCTGGTAACGCCTGCACTCGGGTTTTTGTTGATCAGGCTTTCGCCAATATTACATTATCAGCCGGCATCATATCCTTATCTTGACAGTTTTTGTACTGCTTGCAGCCTCGTGGCCCAGGTTTTTTTAGCCCGAAAAGTATTAGAGAATTGGTTGATATGGATATTTGTAGATATAATTTATGTAGGTGTTTACATATTTAAGCATTTGGATCTTACGGCTGTAATGTACGCCATCTATGTAGGCATCGCACTATTAGGTTACATCGATTGGAGAAGAGATTATAGAAAACAGCTTGTTTGATTTCGGATTTTTCGCTTCTTAATTTGTTTTTATGGCGCTCAAGAGGGCTTCGCCGTTTCGAATGTTCGATTTCGAATTTATTTTACTATCAATGATTATTAACCCCGAGATGCAAAACTCCGAAATCCGAAATCCGAAATCCGAAATCCTCAAAATAGCCATCGTCGGCCCCGAGTCAACCGGAAAATCAAGCATGTCGGCCCATCTTGCCGCACATTACCATACGGTTTGGGTGCCTGAGTATGCCCGCGGATATTGCGAAAAATTAACGGAACCACCTACCTGGCAGGATGAGATCAATATGTTTTATGGGCAGATCGAATTAGAAAAGGAGTATCTGCCTAACGCCAATAAATTACTCATCTGCGATACCACATTTATCACTGTAAAAGTATGGAGCGATTATACTTTTGGCCGCTCACCACAGGAAGTGCTGGATGAATTGTCTAAACATCCTTATGACCTATACCTGTTGCTAAACATTGACCTCCCCTGGGAAGAAGACCCTTTACGCGATTTCCCCCACATGCGCGAACATTTTATGAATGTTTGGTACCAAGAACTCGAAGCATTAAATGCAAAATATGTCCTCATATCAGGCGCGGGACAGGAACGATATGATAATGCCGTAGTTGCGATAGATAGCTTTTTGAATGCGGAATGATTTTTTGAATGCGGATTGCGGATTGTCGAATGCGGATTGCGGATTG
>JANYAB010000655.1 GCA_025355225.1 Bacteroidota bacterium | reverse complement strand
CAAATGTGCGGATGTGCAAATGAGAACTACAAATTGGCTGAAAAATTAAAATTAAAAGCCTCCCCTTCCGGGGGAGGTTGGAGGGGGCTATGCACGAAATAGAGCCATATTATAAATGGAGAGATGACTATATCGCATCGGAGGATGAATATTCCCCTTTTTATGCGACTGAATATAACGAGTTTGAGTTTGATAAGCAGGTATACAATTATTTACTTCATCCGCAATGGGATTCGTTTGGCTCGAATACGTTGTATTTAAAGGTGTTGTTTGCCGATTACGAACGCGGGTATTCGATTATTGAATTGATAGGCGAATGGAACGATGCCATCAACAATGATATTATGCTGATGAAACGCGAGATCATTGAGCTGATGATGGATAACGGGATTAATAAATTTGTTTTGATTGGCGAGAACGTACTTAACTTTCATTCGTCTGACGATTGCTATTACGAGGAGTGGTTCCAGGAGGTGGAAGATGGATGGATAGCCGGGATAAACTTCAGGGACCATGTGATCAACGAATTTAAAAGAAATAATATTGATTATTATATCAATTTCGGCGGCGAACTGGATGATGTGGTATGGCGCAACTTAAAACCCATCCAGGTATTTAAAAAGGTAGAAGAGCAATTGATCAGGAGACTTGATTAGATGTGCAAATGTGCAGATTTTGGATGTGCAGATTTTGGATGTGCAAATTTATTGAATGAAAGGTAAATAATGATCACAAGCATCAATTAATCAATCTTCACATTTGCATATTTGCAAATCTGCACATTTGCACATTAATTTGTAATTTTGTATAATTAAAAATCAATTTTAAAAAATGGAAAATCAAAACCCGGATTACACGTATCAGAATGTGATCCAGATAGAAGACGCGGACCAATCGCGCAGATTTATAGCAAGTGTATTTTTATGGATGTTTGTGGCACTTGGAATTTCGTCAATAAGCGCCTATGCTTTTTCTAACGATCTCTCGTTATTAAGGCTTCTTTTTGATGAGACCACTAAACAACCAACCATCTTTTTTTATGTTACCATGTTTTCGCCATTGGCATTTGTATTGTTAATGAGTTTTGGCCTGAACAAGATATCCTATGTAGGGCTAACTTTATTATACATTGCCTATTCTGTTGTAACGGGGATTAGCTTAAGTTTTATCCTGTTGGCTTATACCGCATCATCAGTACTTGGTGTGTTTTTAACTTCGTCCCTTGTTTTTGGCGTGATGGCCGTTGCAGGATATACTACTAAAACAGATCTAACCAAATTTGGATCCTTAATGATCATGGGATTGATAGGAATAGTTATAGCCAGTTTGGTAAATATGTTTTTACATAGCTCAGGATTGGATATGATCATTAGCTATATCGGTGTGGCCGTATTTGTAGGCTTAACCGCTTATGATGTTCAGAAGCTTAAAAGAATTGGCTCGGGTTTGGAATATGGCGAGGCCTCCTATAAAAAGATGGCTTTGATGGGCGGCTTAACGCTTTATCTTGATTTTATCAACCTGTTCCTGATGCTGCTGCGTATTTTCGGCAGAAGAAGGTAATATCCCTTAAGAACTATTAAAAATATCCCGGTTGACCAAAGCAGCCGGGATATTTTTTTATAAAAGAATCGAGTTGACTTAATGTTATAATTAAAAAATACTACATTGTATCTTTAAAGCAAATAACCCTTGGCATCTACCGGGGGTTCTATTCTAATGAAAAAATTAATAGCCATATCGTTGCTTTTCGTGCTTCTGTTTAACCTATATGGGCATATGGCCTTATATGAATATCGTGTTTTTCAGTCCGACAAGATATTTAATGAACAGGTTAGTAAGAATAATTACAACATTGATGACTTGGTTGAAGTGAAATTGCCTGTTCACATGCCCACAATTCAGGATTGGAAGGAGTATATTTGTGTTTGCGGACAAGTAAAATTCAAAAGCAATTGCTATAACTACGTAAGGCTTAAAATGACTAGGGATACCGTTTACCTGATGTGTATACCTAATTATGAAAAGACCAGGCTGATTAATCAGAACATCATCGACGCCCGCAAAATTGCTGATATTCCGGTCAATAAAAAAGCGCGGGTTCCTTTTGGCAAGTCGAACAATTTGGGTATGTACCATTATAAATTAATACAATTTAAGTTTTTAACCCCCATCATAACAGTAAAGGACGCACTTAATTACTCCTACCCCAATATTGTTAATTCCTATATATCACTACCCGGCCAACCACCCGATGCAATAAACACACTTTCCTAAGTAAATTTTCGCGGGTCATAAGGTAAGTTTGGCTGTTCTAAAAGTAGGCTCGCTTGCTTGATTCTGGTTGTGCATCTATTGAAACACTTGCTGATGTATTGCTATAGAAAATTATTCTATAGGTGCATTATCAGTACCGATACTGCAAACAACCCACTTCCGATCTTTACTATTTCAATAGGTAACCAGGCATCCAAAGCTTTTAAGCAGCATTAAGTGCTTGTAGAATTATTGGGATAAGCGAAAATTTCACAAAATCTATTTATGCATTAACCGGGCATGTGCACCGTATCTCTGAACGCTGATCTATGTATTTGCAGTACAGATCATACGAACGCCTGCTTTTAGAACTTAAAATAATGAAATTTAAAAAGAAGAAAATAGCAATTATTGCAGGTGCCGTTATTTTGTCGCTTACACTTAGTTTTATTGTTGCTAATAAAAAATCATCGCATGAGGAAATGATCGGCATACTCAAAGAATTGAGTAAAAGAAGCTACAGCGTTTCAAACCCGTTCAACGCGGAAGTAAAACTAGTCCATTGTGATTCGTTGCTTAACACCCCTAATTACAAAGAGGATGTTAACCTTTTGGCCACAAAAGCGGCTCTTGCTTTAAAAGAAGGCAAGGAAGAAGAATCTGTAAAAGTTTACGAGGATCTATTGAAACATATGGATTTCATGTCGGTTGGCGAAATGATGCCAGACGTTGCCATCGCCTATATGCGGCAAGGCGAACGCAGTAATTGTATGCTTAATCATAATGGATCTTCATGTGTTTTCCCTATAAAAGATGGCGGCGTTCATAAGATCAGAACAGGATCTCAAAAAGCAATTGAAACCTATGAGGCAATTTTGAAAGTTCATCCGGATGACCTGGAATCGAAATGGCTGCTAAATATTGCCTTTATGACGCTTGGTGGTTATCCTGAAAAAGTGCCAAAAGAGTTGTTGATACCTAACCTGGATGCTGATAATGCTTACAAAGTGAAGCCCTTTACAGATATGGCTGCAGGCCTTGGCCTGAATATAAATGGCAGGGCGGGCGGAGTGATCATTGATGATTTTAATAATGATGGTTACCTGGATATTGTGACCTCGGGATGGGACCCTAACGATCCTATGCATTATTTTCAAAATAACAAGAACGGTACATTTAGCGATCTTACCGAACAAAGCGGTTTAAAGGATATAACAGGCGGTCTAAATATCCAGCAGATGGATTATAATAACGATGGCAATACAGATATTTTTGTATTAAGGGGCGCATGGAACACCCAGGGCTATGGAAACCAGCCGAGCTCGTTGTTGAGAAATAACGGCGATGGTACTTTTACCGATGTCACAATACCAAACGGCCTGCTTTATTTCTTCCCAACACAAACGGCCGTATGGGCCGATTTCAATAACGATGGCTGGCTGGATGTATTTATAGGCGCTGAAAATAGGAATAATGAAATGGATTTGGGAGGCATACATACGTGCCAATTATATATCAATAATCACGATGGTACCTTTAAAAATGTAACGGAAAGCGCACATTGTGATATCAAGGGATTTGTAAAAGGAGTAACATCTGCTGATTTTAATAACGACGGCTGGTCCGACATATTTATATCTACCCTGGATGGTAAAAAGTACTTATTAAAAAACAAGTGCAAACCGGGGATGGCGATAGATTTTGAAGATGTTACCGAAAAATCAGGAATCGATAAAAACATGGAGGGCACATTTGCTACCTGGTTTTATGATTATAATAATGATGGCTGGCCGGATATACTGGTAAATGGCTATTCTTATCGTACAACCCTGGGGTACTACGCCGCTGCTGAAGCATTAGGAACGCCTATACAGGATGCGGGTAACGTGTTTTTGTACAGGAACAATCATGATGGTACTTTTACGAATGTTACCAAAGAAGTTGGGCTGAATAAAGTCGTTTTTGCTATGGGGGCCAACTTTGGCGATATTGATAATGATGGCTATCCGGATATGTATTTTGGTACCGGGAACCCAGATTTCAAATCACTTGTGCCCAATAAAATGTTTAAAAACATCGACGGGAAAAAGTTTGCCGATGTAACCACATCTTCGCGGACAGGTAATTTGCAAAAAGGACATGGCGTAGCCTTTGCCGATCTTAGAAATACAGGTATCCAGGATATTTATATAGAAATGGGAGGGGCTTATAAAGGCGATTCGTATACAAGTTCGCTGTATGTGAATCCCGGCCAAACGAATAATAACTGGATAGGGGTAAAACTGGAAGGGGTAAAAGCAAATAAGGCGGCGATAGGCAGCCACATCAAAGTGACTTTTACCGAGAACGGCATTACACGTAGTGTTTATAAAGATGTTAACTCGGGTGGCAGCTTTGGTTCTTCCCCTTTAAGGCAGGAATTGGGGATAGGCCAGGCAAAATCCATCGACGAAATCGAGATAAAATGGGCCGGCAGTCAAACTGTTCAACGGTTTAAAAACATTGCGCCTAACCAGTTCTTACACATTACTGAGGGCAACGATCATCCTGAAGTTATGCATCTGGCAAAACTAAATTATAAAAGCAGTCAGGGTATACCCATGTGTATGCCAATGACTACCGGCTTAAAATAGAATAAAATATAATCCGGTTTTTAAATCAATCCGGTATTTCTTTTGTTTATGTAAAATATGAAGTACATTTAAATAATATTTAAACGATAAAAAAACAAAACGATGAAGAAATTTCTGTTAATATGCTGCATGTTTATTGGAATAACAGCAGCAAGCCGTGCCCAAACAAAGGGCCCGGGCACCACCGATCCTGCTGAAAAAGCGAAAGCATTGCAAAAAGAGTTAAAACTTACCGATGCTCAAACAGCCAAAATAACGTCCATTTACCAGGAGTCGGCACAAAAATTCGATAAAATTAAAGCGGATGAGCATGGTAATACCAATAAAATGGTTGTGGCTATACGTCCTTTGCGTACCGCTACCATCAAAAAGATCAAAGCCGTTTTAACCCCCCACCAGGCTGTTAAATACGATAAACTGGTTAAAGAAACAAGGGCCGGAGGCGGTAATGGATGGAGCGACGGATGGAGCTCTACCGCGTCTGAGAAATAGTTTTTGTCAATTACATGATATAAAGAAAGCGGCCAATTGCCGCTTTTTTTATGTTTAGAAAGTTATTATTAATCACTGAAATGAGCTTATTTTTTGTTTTTAGATAGTTTGACAAATATTATAATAGCAAAAGCTAAATAATACCGATAAGGTTTGAAACACCTATGTGTTTATTTCTTTTTTAGGAAGCAGGTTTTAAGTACAATACTCATTCCATCAACCTTGCAGTCAACTTCCTCCTCATTGTCGGTTAAGCGGATCTTTTTAATTAGTGTTCCTTGCTTTAAGGTGGTTCCTCCGCCTTTAACCTTAAGACTTTTGATCAGCAATACCGAATCGCCATCATTTAGCTGGTTGCCGTTGCTGTCTTTTACGATCATTGTTTCCATCATTGGGTTTTTATAAAAAAAGGCACTGATTAGTCAGCGCCTTTCGAATATTATTAAATTAATTACCTTATATTATTTACTCACGTACATCACTTCCTTAACCGCCTTGATCACTCTTTCAGGATTTGGCAGGTATTCCTGTATCAGGGTTGGTGCGTAAGGTAATGGCACATCGCCGCCCATAATACGCAGGATAGGTGCATCTAAATAATCGAATGCGTCTTTTTGTACTTTAAAGGCGACCTCTGTCGCTATAGAGCCCAAAGGCCAGCTTTCTTCCACAATTACCAGGCGGTTTGTTTTTTTAACCGAACCGATCACTGTTTCATAATCTATAGGGCGCACAGTGCGCAGGTCTATCACTTCGGCATGTATGCCTTCTTTTTCCAGTTCGGCCGCAGCGGCATTCACCACTTTCATTATCTTGCCGAAACCTACCAGGGTAACATCCGTGCCTTCTTTAGTTACTGCTGCCTTGCCAAGCGGTATATAATAAGTTTCTTCAGGTACTTCTCCTTTATCACCATACATCAGTTCCGATTCCATGAAAATCACCGGGTCTGCATCAATAATGGCTGATTTTAACAAGCCTTTTGCATCTGCAGGGTTCGAAGGTACCACTACCTTTAAACCGGGACAGTTAGCATACCAATTTTCAAAGCACTGGCTGTGCTGCGAGCTTAACATTCCCGCGTTACCTGTAGGGCCACGGAAAACGATAGGTACCGAAAATTGGCCGCCGCTCATCGACATGATCTTGGCTGCGCCGTTAATGATCTGGTCGATAGCCACCAGCGAAAAGTTAAAGGTCATAAACTCAATGATGGGGCGCAGGCCGTTCATGGCCGAGCCAATGCCGATACCGGCAAAGCCCAATTCAGAGATGGGGGTATCGATTACGCGTTTAGCGCCGAATTCGTCCAGCATCCCCTGGCTTACTTTATAAGCGCCATTATATTCGGCCACTTCTTCACCCATCAGGTATATATTCTCATCCTTACGCATCTCTTCGTTCATAGCTTCCCGAAGCGCTTCTCTGAATTGTATTTCTCTCATTATTATCTGAAATGATGTTTTTTGCGACGCAAATATAATCACTAATGTGTGATTTGCAATTTGATGTAGGATTGGGACAGGTTTTTTACATGATAATGGGGCGATAGTACTTATTGTACCTGAATTTGAGACAACTTGTTAATATTTATTCTGCAATAATAAAGTGGTATAAACCCAATGATACCGAATGAGCAATCTATCAACCGCCAGTAGAAAGGAATACCTCTTATTGCACCGGCAATAAATGCTAATGGGAATATCAAAACACAGGCTATCATCCCAAACTCGATCACCCAAATGTTTTTCACCGGGTCTTTCAAAGGGCCTAAAAAAGCGACAGCGATAACTAAATGGGCAAACGCCAGCCAGTCGGTTCCATAACTTAAGTAAGGGAATTTCTCATTAGTCGTTTTAAGCGCAATGTAAATGGTATTGATCCAGTGATAAAAGGGATTGGTTATGGATAGGTGCTCGCTAATAACCTTAAGTTCGGTTTCAAGTGGAAATGCAGTGAGACCGCTTAATACCAAGCCAATGATAATTATCCAGATACATAATCTGATCTTAGTAAGCTGTGGCATTTTTGCGCTATATTTATTGTTCAGCACGTTGTTTAATTACCTGGAGGATATTATCCTGTATGTCCTTCATAATCCAGCCCGCCCACCATGAGGCATAAAAATTAAAGGTCGTTGTCAGCTTAAAATGGCTATAAAGATGCAACCTGTAGATGTTTGGGGACAATTGTTGTAATACATAAGTACCATCCAAAACATCAAAGTAATTGCCACCTATTACCACGTGCTTATCCATGGTGGTTGAAGGTATTTCATAAGGATTGGCCTTGATAGAAAAATGCATGGACCGCTGATCCACATATGACTTTACGTCCTCATGAAATACAAGCCCCTTATCAAATATGGCTTTCCTGTAGGCACCAACCCCGTTATAGTTCAATTCGGCGCGCACGGGCCTGGGAAAGCCTAACGTGCGTGTCAACCACCCCTTGTCTTGTTCTTGGTTAATTGGCTTAACACGTGTTACATTGTTCCAGATTTTGCTTCTATCTGCACGGATATCAATATAGGTGTAAGCTTCATATATACCCGGTATGCTCCCAATTAACTGCTCAATGGGTGACACGAAAAAAGGCAGCAAAACCAATATTGAAATATAGGTATTCTCATTTCTGTGCTTTTTTAATTTAAAATGGCCAGCTGTCAGACCGCCCACAGACGCTGCCGGTAAGAAGATCGGCAATGCCATTAACCAGCAAGCCCACCCTTCCATGGAAATAGCAATAGTTAAGGTAAGCAAACCAAGGATTGGCACCCATGGCATAAAAATTCGGTAACCTAAACCCTTTACACTTTCAATACTTGAAAAATAAATGGTGATAGCGCCTATTGCAAAAGGCACCAGAAGAATAAAGCTTACGGACATAACGCTAAAAAGAGCAGCCAGGCTTTCGGAATCAAATAAGAAACGCATTATCAATCCAAAAAGTAGTGGGATCGCTATAATGATAATTATTTTTTTATTTTTCACGGTGATAAGATTAATGGGTTAATATACACAAGCTTTTATCGCATCCTTAATATCCGGCACTTTAAACACATACCCGGCTTCTATTAACCTTGCCGGGACTACCCACCTGCTTTTTAAAATAAGCTCGGTTTCCGAACCAATCAATAATGCGCCAATAGCAAGCAGCCATTTGGGTGCGGGCAAGCCCAATCGCTTTCCATAAATGCTCCGGATCAACTGCATCTGTTCCGCGTTTTTAATCGGGGTTGGAGCTGTGGCATTAATAATACCGTTCACTTCGGGGTGTTCAAGTAACCATTCGGTTATTTGTGCAATATCGTCTTCATGTATCCACGATACATATTGCTGCCCGTTCCCTTGCTGCCCGCCCAGACCAAATTTCACCAGGTTGAGCAGCCTTGGGAAAACGCCATCATGTTTGCCAAAAACGATGCCCATCCGAAGTGCAATTTTGCGGGTATGTGCCGTATTGACTTTAAAGAATGCATTCTCCCATGCGCGGCATACATCCACAGAAAAACCATGACCAATCTCACCGTTTAATTCATCCTGCGGATGATCTTCCGCATGCCTGTAAATAGTAGCTGACGTCACATTTATCCACAGCTTTGGCGGATGCTGTAGCTTCAATACCATATTATTAAGTAGGTTAGTTGGATCCACACGGGATGAAATGATCTCTTGTTTATTTTTTTCGGTATACCGGCAGTTTACATTTTTGCCGCATAGATTAACCAGGAGGTCAGTGTCTTCCAGTTCGTTTACCCATTCTCCCTCTTGTTTTCCATCCCAAACCAGTGTTTTTACATTTCCTACCGTTGGTTGAAACCTGCGGCTCAGAATTACCACTTCTTTAGCGATGGTTTTATAATATTCGGCCAGTACTGTTCCAATGTAACCATTGCCTCCGGCCAAAACTATTTTGTTGTATTTCATTTCAATTGAATTTAAGGATCAGTAGTAGAATAATGATGCGATAGACCGTCCAGCTTATTGTAAGCAGCCACCCCAGGTGCAATAGTTTTGTCCTGCGAAGGTGTTCGAGGAACATTAACCCGGCAACTGCCATAAAATATAGCGGGTAGATGACAGGCGCTGGATGAAAAAAATGAGAAATAATCAGCATTGGCGTTAGCAGCAAAGCACCCGCAAATGAAATAGTCATCATATTGCCCAAATAATCCCAGCGTTTGCCTGGCGCGTAAATACTCACGATGATCCCCTGGAAAATGATCTGTCCTCCGCAAATGAAGTATTCCCTGTAGCCATTTCCTGCCGCGATAAAACCTGTCAACACATTTGCATAAGTGGTAAGTATATAACCAACTACCACCCAGGTAAAAATTAAATAAGCCACCCTGTACCTTAACCGGAAACTGGGTTGAATCCCTTCTGCGTGATTGATATCTGCGGGAATGATTACCCGGCGGTTATAGGAGACAAAAGCATATACCTTGCCCATCAGCCAGATAAAAAGTGCAAAAGAAAACAGGTGCCTAAAAATTGGGAGTGAATTAGAAATTACCTTAAAAACGCTGTGGATGCCATAGCTTACCTCGCCCGTTTTTGTGTTGACCAGTGCAATTTCATTCGCCGCCCTTCGCCTGTCGATAAACGGGCAAACCGCTTCGGGCATTTGCTGGTAAGCTACCCGTCCATCTTCGCCCAGCATGCCACTTTTTGTAAACCCGTTAGTACATAGCTTGCACATGGGGCATTCGGCATCGTATAAGATGATGTGGTCTTTTAAGGTTTTCATGGTTCCGGATATTAGCGTTTATGCTTCTTTTACATGCTTTTGCGCACGGCTTCTTAGCTTGAAAAATATGGCCAGGTTTAGAAAATGCATCGCGCCCAGGATCAAAATGATCCAGCCTAATTTGAAACTTAATACTTCCACAACTACCTGTGTGTTGGTTATGCTACCACCTTCCTTTAATGCCAAACTCATATAGCCCAGGTTGATGAGATAGAATCCAACCTCCAAAAGTTTGTTCACAGAGTCGGCGAGAAGCGTATTGCCATGAAAGATGTCAACCAAAAAAATGCGGCCATTTTTGAATAAAACTTTAGCCACCCAAATGGTTAAGGCTATGCTTATAACCAGGTAAAAGGTGTAGGTTAAAATGAAATAGTTCATGATAATATTGTTTTAAGTTATTAATTATATTTATTGAATTTTCAGTAAAAAATGAAAGTATTGATCATAAAAAAAGACTATTTGAATATTTTAAAAATTGATCCCCAAAACCAGTTTTCTTCGGCCTTCAGCATAGTCTCCAAGGTTTTATTTACGTTTTTTGCGAGCTTGTTAATATCGCTTACCGAGGTTTTAAAAGTTTTATATTCCGGGTCTTTTTCATCTCCCTCTATGGCAGCCAATTCATTTAACACTTTGATTACCGGGTCGAGCTCTCTTTTTTTCCGTTCAGCGGCAACCTGCCTGGCAATGGTCCAGGTATCTTTTTCTGCAAAGAAATATTCTTTACGTTCGCCAGCTTTGTGATGCTTCTCAACTAATCCCCAGTTGATCAGATCCCGCAGCGTCATATTGGCATTTCCGCGCGAGATGCTTAATGTTTCCATGATTTCCTCTGTAGTCAAGGCTTCTGGTGAAATAAGCAGCAGGGCATGCACCTGGGCCATGGTGCGGTTAATGCCCCATTCAGAACCCAATTTCCCCCAGGCCTCAATAAACTTTAGTTTGCCTTCCGCTAAATCCATGCACAAAGATATTAAACTTTTTAAACTTTCAAAAACAAATGAAAGTTTATTTTTGAAAGTTTTTCTTTTCACAAAATCCTGATGATCTGTAATAGCATTACTGGAACTCGAAAGAATAAAAAAGATACGTGAGGATAATACTTAACTCTTTGTGTTAACGGGGGTTTCCCAAATAACGCCCCCGGTTGCACAAAATTTAGTTAAATATATATGAATTACAGTTAATTATAAAAATGAGAGGAGCTGGATAACTCCCCTTTTTGGTTGATCAATTTAGCTTCGACGATACCTGCTTCGCCTTTATAAATAGCTTTGTAAGTTATAAAATACAGGTATTCATATTCCTGAGATTCACTTTTTTTAAATTGCACACGCCACAGAAACTTATCCTTGTACGGGGAATACGTATAGCTTTCGATGTGTTCGATCAAATACTGTGAGCAATTGATGCGAAGGGAATTTTTATCAATATCAGGTGGCAGTTCTTCGGGGTGTTCCCTTAAATAAACGCTTAATTCCTGGTTTAAGCCAACTATCAATGCACCTGTTTCCTTCATGTAATTTTAAACGCAGGAAATGTGCGCAAGGTTACAGCGAGCGATATACTTGTAGTTAATATTTGTAACTATTGTGGTGTTCCGGGGCGTCCCACATTTAAAGTGGAACGCCCTGAAAAGTAGACAAAATTTATCTGAGCTTAATCTTTCCGTTCGCCCTGCATCTTCGAGGCGATCTGTAATGCATTTAACGCGTTTACAATACCCCCCGATTTTGATAAAGTACTGAAATCTACCTTTTCTTTAGTGCCGGGTTTATACACCATAGTGCCTGTTAATGGCGCAGGAGGTATCGTAAACGCGTTAAATGCGTTACAGATCGCCTCGAAGATGCAGGGGGAACGGAAAGATTAAAGCTCGGATAAATTTTGTCTACTTTTCAGGGCGTTCCACTTTAAATGTGGAACACCCCGGAACGCC
>JANYAB010000651.1 GCA_025355225.1 Bacteroidota bacterium | reverse complement strand
GAAAGGCTGGGGCGAATTGAAGCTGTAAAGCATCTTATTGCCCTCATGGCCGATTTAGAACTTAAGAATTAATGAATGCTTAGAATTCTATTAATTCTTAAGTTTTTAAATTTTTATATCGGCATTTCAATATGCGTATATCTTATATCCCCATGGCTCCAAATGCCATGGTTTGCTGCTCAAGGTTTCTCTGGTGCCCATAAATACGTCATACGGTTTGCCCAGCAGGGTCTTATCGTTTATAGTGATGGTTTGCTGCTGTGCAGATAGGTTTAAAATAATCAATACTTTTTTATCCGATTTTGCTCTAACATAGGCATATACCGCCTTATTATCGCCTGCATTTACTTTACGGAAAGAGGCATCAGCAGAAAGAGCTGCGTTATTTTTACGCAGGGTGAGTAAGGTTTTATAAAATGCAGCACGCGAGAATTTATTAAAGGTAATTGGATCTTTATCAAAGAATTTGATTGCACGCAGCACAGGTTCTTCCTGTCCCGTGTAAATCAGCGGTACGCTGTGCGGCATGGTTTGGGTAAACACAGCAAATGGCGCATGCACTGCGCCGGGAAAAATGCCAAAGTCGGCATTGTTCCAGCTATTTTCGTCGTGATTGCTGGTAAAATATAATTCCAATGCGTTTTTGGGATATTCCTTATCATATTCGGCTTTAACACTATCCAGGGCAAAGGCAGGGCGCGCACCTTTAGCTACCAGCCCCATCATGCGAAACATTTCCCAGGGATAAGTGGCGTCAAAACCGCTCGGGTGCAGGTAGGTTTTATCACCTTCGGCTAAAAAGAACAAATTGCGCCCCTTACGTAATTGTCCTATACACTTTTTCCAGAAGCTGCCCGGTACGTTCCAGGCTACATCGCACCTGAAACCATCTATATTAGCATTTGTAAGCCAAAATTTCATAGCTGCGATCATACTATCCTGCATAACGACATTTTTGTAATTTAACTGCCTGGTGTCATCCCAACCAAAGGGAATGATAGCTTTGCCCGTACTGTCCTTCACATAAAAATCGGGATGAAGTTTAAGCCAGGGGTGGTCGGCACCGGTATGGTTGGGTACCCAGTCGATGATCACTTTTATTCCTTTTGAATGCGCAGCAGTTACTGCGCGCTTAAAATCATTTAATGTACCAAATTCGGGGTTAACAGATGTATACCCGGCAACCGCATAATAGCTGCCCAATGATCCCTTCCGGTCAACCTTGCTGATCGGGTTGATTGGCATAAACCAAAGCGTCTGTACACCCATCTTTTTCAGGCGGTCAAGGTGTTTTGCAAATGCATTAAAAGTGCCTTGTGGCGTGTATTGCCTTACATTTACTTCGTAAACATTACCTTGCATTATCCAACCAGGATGGCCATCAACGGTCGGTTTATTTGAGCCCGAAGATATGGCCGGCTGGCAAAAGGCGACAGAGCATACCCATACGTGTATGAGTATTAACGCTGAAAACTTTTTCATGAATTATTTATTATGGTTTACTAATAGTAAATATAAGATTAATTATACGCTATTATATTGTTCTCTGCCGACTCAAAAAATGTGATTTGAAAGAAAAGCGCTTAGCATTAAAATTTATGGTATATTTCGCTTTCTGATACCAAATTTTAGCTTTTTATAAACACCCTATCTGACCCGATTATGGACGCCTACAAAGATCTTAAACTGGCAGTATTGATAGATGCTGACAACGTTCCCTATGCCAATGTGAAAGAGATGTTCGAGGAGATCGCGAATTACGGCACCCCCACCTTTAAAAGAATATATGCCGACTGGACAAAACCCACCCTTTCGGGCTGGAAAAAAGTACTTTTGGAGAATGCGATCACCCCTATCCAGCAATACAGCTATTCAACCGGCAAAAATGCATCTGACAGCGCCCTGATCATTGATGCTATGGATATTTTATACACCGGAAAAGTGGATGGTTTCTGTATCGTATCAAGCGACAGCGACTTTACACGGCTTGCCACCAGGCTGAGGGAAGCAGGAATGAGGGTGATTGGTATTGGCGAAAAGAAAACCTTGCCGCCCTTTATAACTGCTTGCGACAAGTTTATATACATTGAGATATTAAAAAAGGAAATAACAAGCCACCCCGAACAAGACAGCAAGGGGCCGTCAAAAAATGCCAACACAATTGTAAATAACGCGCCTTTAAGTAAGATTGACCCCGAAATAATAAAACTGCTCACCTACAGCATCACCGACCTTGCAGATGAAAATGGCTGGACGTACTTAGGCGAATTAGGAAGCCTGATGCTAAAGAAAAAACCGGATTTCGACCCCCGCAACTACGGCTATCCCAAAATGCTGCCCCTTATAAAAAGTCTTAATAAATTTGAGATCGACGAACGTGATACCGGCAAAAAGAATGTGAAACACATTTATATCCGAAAAAAATAAACTATCTGAAAATTACTCGTGCAACAATGATAGCTGAGTTATTCATTCAATAAGCCGATGTCCGAATTATTTCGCATTTGTGGTAAAGTTCACTACATTTAATAAATTTCGCATTCGGAAGAATTTTTTGCTTTAATTCTTTCTGCCCGCAGCATGGATAAATTAACTCCGTGGCATTGGCAAGTTCAAAGCAACTCCATTCGTACTAAGCAATAACTCCTTTTAATAACAAAAAACAGAGCCATGGTTAAAGTATCAGAAATTGCGCCGGACGTTTACCGGATTTCAGTATTTGTTCCGGAAATCAATTTACAGTTTAATCATTTTCTGATTAAAGATGATGAACCAATGCTTTATCATGCAGGCATGAAACAAATGTTTCCTGTGGTACTGGAAGCAGTAAGTAAAATCATTCACCCATCTTTAATCAGGTGGATTGGGTTTAGTCATTTTGAGGTAGACGAGTGCGGGGCACTTAATGAGTGGTTGCAGGCAGCACCAAATGCTAAAGCCGTGTGCAGTGAAGCCGGCGCTATTGTTAATATGACCGACTTTGCAATAAGACCAGCATACGCTATGGCTGGCAATGCCGTTTTAAATACAGGAAAATACAATTATCGCTTTATCAGAACCCCTCATTTACCCCACGGCTGGGATGCAGGAGTAATGTTCGAGGAAACAAACGGGACACTGCTGTGCTCTGATTTATTCCATCAAAACGGGAATGCAGCGGATATTACAGATAAAGACATTTTGGCCTCACACAAAAGTTCAATGCTCGAATTTCAACAAGGCCCTTTAATGGATTATACCCCTTATAATAATCATACAGCAAAGTTACTTTATTCGCTAGCCGACCTTAAACCAAAAACACTTGCAGCCATGCATGGTTCCTCTTTCTATGGGGACTGCTCCCAGGCATTAATAGATCTTAATTCTGTTATGAAAGAAATCTGGGGAGATGATGATAAATAGAAATAAACAATCCGCAATTCTATAACGACAACCGTCCACTAACGCTCCGGACTTAATTAAATCCAATAAAAGAGGTATGGGCGGCATTTTATAGAACACTTTTATCTTCGGTCAAATTCTTATAAATTTCATCAAAGGTATGCCCCTTATGGTCACGCCATAGCCCTGAAAATATAAGTTCAACCGGCGACAATAACTGAATACATAACTTAATATCATCCTCAGGACGCCGGTTATAAAACATATTGCTCACCTTGGCTAATTGAACCTGGGCCTCATTCAATTTCTGTTCTCCCTCCGCAGTTAATTTCAACAGGCGCGAGCGTTTGTCTTTTTCATCCGCCTTTTCTGTTAACAGTTTTTTATTTTTTAAACGGTCAATAATGAGCAAGCCTGAAGAAAGATCATGAAAGTTTTTATAAATAACGTCGGTCTTCTGCGGTTCATTCAATTGATGTACCGTAAGTAAATAAGTGAATTCATCCAGGCCACCTATTCCTATTTCTTTTAGGGCCAGGTTTGCATAATAACTATTTAAACGCATCAACCTGCCTACCAGTTTTGCTAAGCGACTGTGGTCAGCGTAAGGTTGATTTATACCTTCAGCTAAGTCCTCATCAGCCTCATTTCTTTTTTTATTCAAATAATAACGGCAAAAATCATCTATGCCAGCTGTAGTATGATTTTCTTCAAATTCGGCCCAAAGATTTACTATTTCAGCAGTTTTGTTCATTATCTGTATCAGTTATGATGTAAAAATTTTGGACTAGTCCCCTGGTCCTGCGCAGCAATCTTCCCTGCTCGCAACAGCAATGCGAACGAAGCACTTAACCACCAAAATCCCTGGATCATAGATAGGTAATCAATCAAATATTGCAAGGGATTAAATAAAGCTACTATACCTAATATGGCAAAGGCTAATCCTAATATAAGCCCAACATATCCAAAAGTATGAGGAAGTACCCCCGATCCAAGTATTATTACAGATAAGGAAAAAAAAAGCCAGGGAGCGGCAATGATAGAAAAGAGGTGCTGAACCGCATGAATAAGATCGAGACTAATCAAACCCGCAGTTGGCGTGTTGCCATTTACAGCGCTCAAATAAAATGTCACCTCAATAAAACTAACTGTTACTAAAATAATCCCTCCAAAAAATGTCATCCATCCCGAAAATTTTGCTGCAGCACCGGCAAGGTGCACAATTGCAAATGCGAAGAGAACGATCATACATGGGCTTACTGCCTGGAGCCAGGCGCCAAGGATAATGGAATTTTTATATTGTTTACCAAACTCCATTAGTTGATCGGCGGTTGGATTAGGTGGTGGTCCCGGATTGATCATGAATGAAGTAATAAGCATCACAACACCAAAAAGACCTGATAAGGCAGCTAGAATGCAGAATAGTTTTTTAGTCATAACCTAAAGTTCTAAAGGTAAATTTGAATTATAAATCATAAATGATGTTTATTATGTAAATTAAACACATTTATGTTGTATACGCAAATTATATGACCATTAACTTCTCTATTTCTCCTCCATCGGCACCACCAAAACAGGAATGGCTGAACTCCTTAAAACACTTTCGGTTAAACTTCCGAGCAGCAGCCTATCTAATCCTTTACGGCTATGCGTGCCCATGATGATCATTTTGGCATCCAGTTCCATTGCAGCGGCTATCACTACATTTTTCACCTCGCCAGCCATGATCAATATCTCTGTTTCGATTCCGTTGCTGCAATCCACCACGATCCGGGTCAGCAATGCATCGGCGTGAGTTTTCATTTTGGCCATGGCCTGCTCGGGGAAAATGCCTGCATCTACATTACCCATCGCCAATGCTTCATCAATTACATGCAACAAGGCCACTTTTGCCTTCAAGTCAGCTGCCAGCTGATATCCGAATTTTATTGCTTTTAAAGAAAGCGG
>JANYAB010000604.1 GCA_025355225.1 Bacteroidota bacterium | reverse complement strand
CCGAGCACGGCCTGCTCACCGGCTGCCTGTTTGCTGCGGATCAATGCGGCAATGCGCCGGGCAACCGACAGGGACGCTGCGTGCTGGTTGGGATAAACGGTTACCGGCAGCTTCTCGTACCGGGTTTCTTCCAATAAATTTAATCGGGCCATGGTTAGGTTTTATAATTATAGATGTAGTGGTGGGGTTTTAAGACAAATATATTAGATATGTTTACAGATATAAAGGATATTCAATTAAACTTTTATCGCACGTACGGGATGCGTAAATTAGTATCATGCCAGCATTGAACAAAAATCTGCAAAATCTGTCGAGAATAGCCCAAAAAACCGAAAAATTAGGCATTGGTTTAATGTCGGGTACTTCGTTAGATGGGCTGGATATTGCCTTGTGCAGGTTTACCGGCAATGGTTTTACCACCAAATTCCAACTTCTCCAATTTACTACTACTCCTTATCATAAGCATTTTAAAGAGCAGGTACATGAAGTATTTTCACGCAGATTAGTCGACCTCGAAAAGATCACGCTGCTGAATGCACATATCGGTACTTTTCATGGCGAGCTGGTTTTGGAGGCGCTTGCCAAATGGAATATTAAGCCGGAAGAGATTGATTTTATAGCCAGTCACGGGCAAACAATCTACCATGCACCCAAAAGATTGCATCAACAAGCCGAATATCCCAACGCTACCCTGCAAATAGGCGATAGCGACCACCTGGCGGTTAAAACCGGTATTCTGACCATTAGCGATTTCAGGCAAAAACATATTGCGGCCGGGGGTGAGGGTGCACCGTTGGCCTTGTACGGCGACGTTTTGCTTGGCAGCAAGCCAAGTGAGGACAGGATATTACTAAACATCGGCGGTATCGCTAACCTAACATATCTGCCTGCCGACAGCGATCGATCCAAAGTGGTATGCACCGATATCGGCCCGGGCAATACGCTGATAGATGCCGCCTGCCGTGAATATTTTAACCAGCCTTATGATAAGGATTCAATGATCGCCCTGACCGGCCTTGTAAATAATGAATTATTGATGGCTCTAAACGATCACCCGTTTTTTAATGAAAAGGCGCCTAAAACCACCGGCCCGGAACTGTTTAGTCTTACTTATATTGAGGACGCCAAGCAAATATCAGGCACCAGGGACATAAGCCCGGAAGACCTTATCTGCACACTAAGCGCATTTACGGCAAAAGCCATAGCCGATTTTATATTGACCAATTTACCAGCTATCAGCAAAATTTATATGAGCGGAGGAGGGGCGAAAAATTATTTTGTGACTACTTATTTGAAGCAACTATTGCCCCTCGCAACTATTGGTGACACCAATACAATCGGCATCGATCCGGATGCAAAAGAAGCCATTCTTTTTGCACTATTAGGTAATGAAGCTTTATCGGGTGAGCCTATAAAAATCGGTAATAACCCGGCTGTTTTGATGGGTAAGTTTAGTTTTCCATTGTAAAGACAATAAATTACTGTCAATAATATCAATGGGTTTCAAACCCATTGATATCGGAAAATTCTATTCCACTAACTTATTCAGCTTTGGTCTTTGGGCTTTCACCTTCCTACTCCGTCTTCAAACTCTTCAAGGGATTGACAAGCGCCGCTTTTATCGCCTGGAAGCTAACAGTGATCAACGCTATAGCAATGGACAATGCTCCTGCTGCAGCAAACATCCACCAGGTAATAGGTACCTTGTAGGCAAACGCTTCCAGCCATTTGTTCATGGCCCACCATGAAAGCGGGGTAGCCAGTATAAAGGCGATGCCCACCAGCTTGACGAACTCTTTTGATAGCAAACTAACAAGCCTGGCTACGCTTGCACCCAGTACCTTGCGGATGCCGATCTCTTTTTGACGCTGCTCGGCGCTGAATGCCGCCAGTCCAAACAACCCGAGGCACGAGATCAGAATGGCCATTATGGTGAATGAATTGATGATCTTCGACAGGCTGACCTCCGCCTCGTACTGCTTTTGCACTTCCTGGTCAAGAAATGTATATTCAAAAGGCACACCTGGGAGGTTCATTTGCCAAATCGTTCCCATTTTGCTCAAAAGGGATTTATAATCGGTACTGCTTACCGAAACCGTCATATAGGAGAAGTAGTTACCCGAATTGCGATTGTAGAATATCATAAACGGACCTACTTCTCCATGTAGGGAGTTATAGTTGAAATCTTTCACCACGCCAACGATATCAAAGTAATGAACAGCGCCGTCAAAAGATTTATTGAAGAGTCTTATTCCGGCCGCTTTTTCGGCTGTAAGACCGAGGCGTTTGCATAAGGTCTCATTGATCAGCGTTTTTAAGGTGTCATTCACCCGAAAATCACGGCCGGCGATGATCTTCATGCCATTAGCCTTCACAAATTTTTCGTCGGCCCCCATGTTCCCGGCATCTACAGATGTCGATTGATTGCCGCCGGCGAGGTACACCGGGAGGACGCCCCCCATATTACGGCTTAAATAACTATCGGATAGGCTTACCTGTTTTACTTCAGCTAATTGCTGAAGATCTGCGGCCAGGGTTGTCATTTTTTGCCGGGTATCGCCGGTATAAAAATTGAAGATCAGTTTTTGTCGCTTATCGAAGCCAAGGTCCTTGTTTTTGATATAGTTGAGCTGACTGTGAATAATGATGATCGACATCATCAGCACGATCGATAAAAAGAACTGGAACACTACAAGCGAACGGCGGATACCAGATGCTGATACCTGGCTGGTGAAGTTGCCCTTGATTACTTTGATAGCCTGGAAGGCGGACAAATAAAAAGCCGGGTAACTGCCCGCAACGACACCTGTAATAATTACGATTGCTACCAGCATCAGCCAGATGCTATAATGGTTGAGAAAAGATAATTGAATTTCAGTATGCGTAATCCCGTTCAAGTAGGGAAGAACCAGGTATAGCAATGGCAAAGCCAGCAGTACGCCAACCAGTGACAACAGGAACGATTCGCCAAGAAATTGCCGTATCAGGTCGCCTTTACCGGCTCCAACCACTTTGCGTACGCCCACTTCTTTGGCCCGTTTGGACGCGCGGGCTGTGGATAAATTCATAAAATTGATACAGGCGATCAACTGGATCATCATGGCAATACCTGCCAGGATGTATAAAAGTGCGGGGCTGATCGTGTTGCTGATCTCGAACTCATACCCGGTTGTGGTATGCACCGAAGCGGCGGGCTGTAAATGAAGTGATTTGGTCAGTCCCAGCAGTTTGAGTTCCTGTGCGCCGATGAGATCGAGCAGAGTCCGGAGCCCATCGACCTTAGTCGAGTAAACGCCGTCGAACTGCTCGGCCGTCAAATCTTCGATGCGCTTGTCGGCCAGTACGCCGGCGCCGTGGATCACTCCCGTGACG
>JANYAB010000571.1 GCA_025355225.1 Bacteroidota bacterium | reverse complement strand
GTGGTGAACACATTCGGATTCTTACTATAGTTCATTTTGAATATCTCCAACGCTTCTTTGGCTTTTTTCTGCCCGATCAGCTTTCTGCCGTATTGGTGCAAATCAGGTACCTCGCCATAAGGCAAAGCTTTTTTCATAACGTCCGCAGCTTCGGTACCGCGCCCCATGGCATCCAATACCATTGCTTTGGTGCTCCATGACTGGAAACTTTTATTGCCGCCAAAATTCACGCTGGTTGCAGTATCGGTCCACAATAACGCTTCGTCGAGATTGGTTTTATTTTGAGCGCAGTAGGTTGCCGCCTGATCCCAGCTTTCCCAGTTAAAGCCCTTTTCTGTGCGTAATTCCTTCCTGAACGATGCTATTTGACTGCTTATCGGGTCTGCTTCTATTTTAAAGGGGATCACTAATTTCTCCCACTGTAATTGTACAGTGGCAGTTGTCGGTGTTTGATCTGCAAACTCATACTTCAGCCATTCAACACTCTTGTCTGCCGGTACGGGCTTAACTTTAACGCGCAATACATCTTCGTCTGGCTTATAAAAAAAGCTTCCCCACGAAGTTGTATTTTTTGAAAAGATGAGGGTGCATTCGTTAGGGTCATAAGCCACAAAGAAACCGTACTTGCCGGCAGCTAAAGCCTGCCCTTCTACCTTTACATCGGTTGAGAATTCGATGGTGGTGCTTTCATTTGCCCCTGCCCGCCATGGAGCCGCCTTGGCAGGGCCAAATCCCTGGTCGACATAACCTACCGGGATCAGTTCACCCCAGATGTGGCCGTCTCTTTTCTTAATAGCCGGCCTGCTGTAATTGATGGTTACATTAGTCAGGCCTATTCCTTCGCTAACCGACGCCCTTTTGTTGCCGCCACTGGGCAAAGAGGTCAGCTGCGCCTGGGCAAACCCAATAAATACAAATTGAATAATTGCCAGTAGCATACCGGCGTGAAGTAACTTTTTCATGTGAATGGTTTTTAATTTTACTACTGTTTAATGTTGATTTTCTTACTTCCCGGTCGAAACAATATCCGGCATAACAATGCTATTAAGTTGTTTGATCACATTTTTTTGATGCGATGCTATTAATAAAATAGCAACAATTACCGGGGCTATTTTTTCGGCGATAGGGCATAATTTCATGGTGGTTGATAAATGGTTTTTCAGTGTGAATTATTAATTAAAACTTGTATTTATTTACGACCGTAAAAAAACATTTCAACCTAATGCAAGCTATTTTTAACGTTTCACTTAAATCGCTCAATAACACCGGACAGACGACCCTGCCATAGCTTTAAGCGCAGGTATCGGGATTTGGGCGGCATCCATTGAATAAAACCCCTTAATTGTTGAAAACAGGGATGCAAAATCAAAAAGCTTTGTAAATTTAAAAATGAAATTTTTCAATGGGATGGCGACTATTACCCGGCTTCAGTGGTTAGTTTGGATTGCGGTGTTGTTTATTATCTTTTTTTCCAGCCTTCCCGAAGGCGGCTTTTCTCATGCTTGTTACTATACTGCCATCAATGTTTCGTTTTATGCCATTGTTATCTATGGGAATATTAGTTTCCTATTTCCGCGTTTATACCAAAAAGGGCACAAAGTGCTGTATGTTATTTGTGCGATCATCCTTTTAACTGTAACAGGATTATCGAGGGGGTATTTCCTGATCAATCTGTACAACACGTACTACCCTACCATGAAAGAGCCCATGACATTAGGGAATCTAATGAACTTTATTGTCGCCGGGATCTTAATTTATATGCTCAGTTTTATTTTCCGCATCGCCATTGCCTATTTTGAGTTAAAACAGCAATCAGAAAAAATACTGGCGCAAAAAAGTCAGGCCGAGTTGAATTTGTTAAAGTCGCAGGTACAGCCGCATTTTTTATTCAATACCCTCAATAATATTTATTACGAAGCCTACCGCGAGGCCCCGCGCACGGCGGCCCTGATAGAAAGGCTGTCAGATATTATGCGGTATTTTGTGGATGAAAGCCCCAAAGACGAAGTTTCCCTGCAGACCGAAATTCAGTTCATTGAAAACTATATTGCACTGGAAAAAATCCGCATCCGGCACGAAACGGAGATCAGTTTTATCAAGGACTATAATGCCGAGGCCCGTATCCCGCCGATGCTGCTGATGACCTTTGTAGAAAATATCTTCAAGCATGGGATAGATAAGTCAAGCAGTGATAATAAAGTGGACATTTCGCTGATACACCAGGACGAGTATCTGCTCTTCCAGACCCGTAACCGTAAACACGATAAGCAGGCGAGCGATACCCCCCACGGTTTCGGCATACAGAATTTACGTAAACGCCTTGCCTTGTTGTACGGAGCGGAATTTGAATTGAACATTGATTGTTCGGGCCAATATTTTACCGCCTTTTTAAAAGTTCCTTTATCATGAGTTTAAGCTGTATCATCATTGACGACGAACCCAACGCGGTTAACCTGCTGGAAATACTGATCCGGCAAACTACCCAATGGCAGCTTTTGGCAAAATGTTACGATGCGCTGGAAGCCATGGCATTTTTAAAGAAAAACAAAGTCGACTTTATTTTTTTAGACATCAATATGCCGCAGCTAACCGGTATGGAGCTGGCCGGCATTTTACCCAGGGAAACCAAAATTGTGTTTACGACAGCCTACTCCGAGTATGCTGCCGAAAGCTATACTTTTCAAACCATTGATTACCTGTTAAAACCGATCACGCTGAAACGCTTTCTTGCATCAACACAAAAGATCGAACTGCATTTTGGTAACCGGGAGTCTGTTGATAATCCAGTTCCCGTGCCCGAAAAAGAATATTTCTTTGTAAAATCGGGGAAGATGCTAAGTAAAATACGCCTGGAAGATATTTTATATTTCGAAGGCGAAAAAGAGTATATCCGATTAGTAACGGTAACAGGACACCTGCTCATCTACCGGCGGTTAAAAGATATCGGGGAGCAATTACCGTTGCCATTTGTCCGCGTGCATAATTCCTACATTGTGAACACCAAACAATTAGAAAAAATACAGGATAACCATATTTTTATCGCCGGTAAGCAGATCCCGGTAAGCGAAAAATTCAAAGCTGATTTTATGGCGGTGATACAGCAGAGGATTTTTTAAGAAGAAGTTAGTTAGGACAAAGTTTTTTTACGTTTCCTTCTCATAAGGTAAATCACAACTGCTATAGTAAATATTACTATCGTGATCTCCCACCAGTTGAAAACGGCTTTGAAATATACTCCACCAGCTACCACACTATCAGCTTGTAGTATTTTAATAAAATCTATCTTCATTTGCAATAAGGTTTACCCAAAGTTAAGAAATAAAGCGACTTGTTTTAAAGTCCTCTCCTTTGGAGAGGATTTAGGCGAGACCCCTACTTCGCAAACAACTGCCCGATATCCTTAAAAGCCTTAAATTCTAATGCATTGCCCGATGGATCCTTAAAAAACAGTGTAGCCTGTTCGCCAGGCAAGCCTTTAAAACGGATATAGGGTTCGATAATAAATTTTACGCCATACGCTTTAAGGCGCTCCGCCAGTTTTTCCCATTCCTCCCACTCAAGCACTACACCAAAATGGGGAACGGGTACATCGTGCCCGTCAACTGGGTTGGTATGATGATCGGCAGCGCCTTCGGGCCGGGGTTTATAATGAATTACAAACTGGTGGCCATATAAATTAAAGTCGGTCCAAAGCTCATCTGTGCGGCCTTCGGAGCAACCTAAAACCTCGCGGTAAAACTTCCTGGCTTCTTCCAGATCGTGTACCGGGACGGCTACGTGGAAAGGGGTTAGTTTATGCATATGTTATATTCTTCTTCTTTTTAATCGATTACAAATCTCTCTATTTATTTCAGACAGTAAAGGACAGTTAAAAACACCAGCCTTTGTATCTTGCAGCCTGTAATTTACATCAACCTGAAAGACTGCTGCAAATTAATACCAATTACCTCCTAAAACCAATGTTTGTATGAAAAGAAGTTGCTCTTGCAAGTCGATGCTACCCCGGTTTTTGATCACTTTATTTTTACTGCCCGCTACGATTTTGTTTGCTCAAACCAAAAAATCAAGCGGCGCATCTTTATTGATCGACAATCTTGAGGTAGAGTACACCACCACACCAATCGGCATAGATGTTAAGACACCCCGCTTTAGTTGGCAAATGGTGGCACCTGCCGGAAAAAGGGGCTACGTGCAAACTAAATATCAAATTGTGGTAAAAGATCCGAAGGGCAAATTGATGTGGAACACCAACAAGGTAGCCGACAGCAAAGCACTTGGTATTGAATATGCAGGCTCCCACCTAAAGGCTGCCACCCGGTACACCTGGACCGTAACAGTTTGGGACCAAACCGGCACTACCGCAATCAATACCTCCTGGTTCGAAACCGGGCTGATGAACCCCGATGCTGATCTGTCTGCCTGGGACGGCGCCACCTGGATTGGCGGGGGCGATGAAGACATGGTGCTTTACTCGCGCTACCTGCCTATATTTAACCTGAAATACAATATGACAATCGCCAACGGCAGCACGCACGCAGGCATTATTTTAGCCGCCAACGATGCCCGGTTGATGAACAGAAACAAGAATATTTTCCAGGTAGAGAATAAAAAAAATGAAAGCTATTTTAAAGTAGAACTCGATATTTCAGCTTTGGAAGGAGCTAATGACGGTAAAGCAAAGATCAATGTTTACCGGGCAGGTTACAACGACAGAGATACGGCCAATAAACCTGTCAAAACATTTGAGATCAAATCGGAAGTCATTA
>JANYAB010000549.1 GCA_025355225.1 Bacteroidota bacterium | reverse complement strand
TATGCCGTTTCCAGATCAGCATCCGAAGAATGGCCGGAGAACGTTCAGTTTCTAAAAGCCGATGTCACCGGGAACCTGGATGGTGTGGAGATGTTCCTACCCCAGCAATTACATGGGTTGGTGTATTCCGTCGGAAGCATTAACCTCAAACCATTTACGAAGTTAACAGCGGAAGACTTTTTAAATGACTTCCAATTGAATGCCTTGGGCGCTGCGCGTATGATCCAACAAGCTATTAAGCCGATCAAAAATGCAGCCGGATCGTCTATCGTATTGATCAGTAGCGTAGCTGCCAGAACCGGGATGCCTTACCACGCCAGTGTAGCGGCAGCGAAAGGCGCTGTAGAAGGTATGGCGCTTTCTTTGGCAGCCGAACTAGCTGCGCAGCAGATCCGCGTAAATGTAGTCGCGCCGTCCCTGACAGATACACCATTGGCCCAAAACCTGCTTAGCACACCTGAAAAAAGGGAAGCATCCGCTAAGCGCCATCCGCTGGGTAAGATTGGGAACCCGGAAAACATCAGCCAACTGATCGCCTTTCTGTTATCTGAGTACAGCAACTGGATGACCGGGCAAATCATAGGCATTGACGGCGGATTAGGAAATTTAAAAACAAGTTGATATGCTAAATATACAAAGTGAACAGATCGCGCAATTGCAAAAACCGTACCGGATAAGCTTGATCAATAGTTTAATAGGTTATCGTTCACTTAACATGCTGGGTACGGCAAGCGGTAGTGGAATTACCAATTTATGTATCATTAGCTCTGCTTTTCATCTGGGTGCAAACCCGCCCCTTATTGGATTGGTCATACGACCAGAACGTGAGCACAATGACACCTTGCGTAACATCAAAGCAACCGGTCAGTACACCCTAAACAATGTTTTGCCCGAATGGTATATGCAGGCGCACCAAACCAGCGCCAGCTATCCTTCCGGTGTTTCTGAATTTGATGCCTGTGGTTTCCATAAACACTATGTTAAGGACTTTAAAGCACCTTTTGTTAAGGAATCAAATATCCGCATCGGTTTAGAGCTACGTGAGACTATTGATATGGAAATCAATGGCACCACCATTGTTATCGGCGAGATCGTTCACATCTTAACGGAAGATCATTTGATCGCTACAGATGGTACCCTAGCACATAGTGCAGCGAAAACACTTACGGTGGCGGGATTGGATACTTACTATCTGCCGTATCCGGTAGGGCAACTGGCTTATGCCAAGCCGGGTATTGAACCTCACTTGCAGGAAGACCCTATTAATGTTCAATCGTAGGTCATGAAAAATGCTGCAGAGGTGATTATTATTGGTGCCGGTATAGCTGGCCTGACAGCCGCTAAACTGTTAAAAGCGGCGGGAAGATCCGTATTGGTATTGGAGGCCTCCGATGGAGTGGGTGGCAGGGTAAGAACAGATGAGGTGGATGGCTACCTGCTCGACCGGGGTTTTCAGGTTTTTTTAACGGCCTATCCCGAGGCCAAAAATCTCTTGGATTATAAGGCATTGGAACTTTGCAAATTTGATCCTGGCGCTTTGATTCTGAGCAGGGATGGTATCACTAAGATGGGTGACCCGGTCAGGCAGCCGGGTTCATTGGTGAGCACGTTATTGTCTTCGGCAGCTACATTCACCGATAAAATGCGGATGCTCAGACTAAAGCTTAAGCTATCCGGGAAAACTATTGACGGGATCTTTTCCGAACCCGAGATGACGACTACCGAATATTTGAAAAGAGAGGGTTTTAGCGGAACGATCATGAACCAGTTCTTCCGGCCTTTTATGACCGGCATTTTCCTGGAGGACCAGTTAAATACCTCCAGCAGGATGTTTGAGTTCGTGTTTAAAATGTTTAGCGAGGGCGATGCGGCCATCCCCGCGAAAGGCATGGGCATGATCCCGAAACAATTAGCGCAATGCCTTGCTCCGCAGGAACTCCTGTTTCATCAAAATGTATCCGCAGTCGATGGTGGTGTGGTGACTACAGCAGATGGACTTACTTATAAGGCTGATGTTGTTTTGATCGCTACAGATCCTTTGCATTCACCGGTACGTTACGGCAAGGCCATCATTGCGCACCATTCGGTCAGCAATATGTATTTCACTGCTAAGAAACGCCCGTTTGAAAGTCCCCTTATTGCTTTGACTGCTTTACCCGGAAAAATCGTGAACAACGTCGCGGTGATGGATCGTATTTCACCGGCCTATGCAACAAAAGGCAATACTTTAATTTCACTTTCACTGATCGGCGATCATTCAAATACCAATCAAAAGGAGCTGCAGGAAAATGTGGTCAGCGAATTGAAATTCTGGTATCCTGAAGCAATCAGCTGGAGGCACCTGAAGACCTATCATATCGCTTATGCGTTGCCAAATGACGACCAGGTTAGTAATGAGCCGGATGACAAAGCCCTGCGGTTAAATACACAAACTTTTGTCTGCGGTGACTATCTGATGAATGGCTCGATTAATGCAGCGATGAAAAGCGGCAGAACAGCCGCTGAAGCTATTATAAATACGTTAAGTTAATGATCGATCATTATCCATACAGCAATGAACTTTTAGACCATAAACGGCTGTCGGGCGATCCACAGGCGGATGACTTTATACGGCAGGTTTTTAGCGACTCGGTAAAGAAACAACAACTACAGCAATGGATGGCCGCCCATTCCGACGCAGCGCAATTAAAGTTGTTAGCCATAGCCTTTCCCGGCTTTGCTTTTATCGAGAAAGCTACGGAACTGCCTTCCTGGGCTCAGCCACGCTTAATGAAAGCCGGAGCGATTTTTTATGCCCGGCATTCCGAGATCATCATGAGTTTGCTCGGCTTATTGTCTTTACCTTATTGTTATAATGCAGCTAATGGCGCGATGGTACTATACTTATCCGAACTGATCCGCAAACAAACCACTAAAAGGCTTTATGATACGGCGGTGTTTGTTTGGGAAGTGATGGGGCCGGATGCTTTCAGTAGCTACGGCAACGCGTATGAAGAGATCTTAAAAGTTCGCATCATGCACGCGGCTGTCCGGTATTACACGCTTCAAAGCGGACAATGGGATGATACCTGGGGACTACCCATTAACCAGGAAGATATGGCCGGAACCAATCTTTCGTTTTCGCTGATCGTTATTCGTGGTTTACGGATGCTGGGTTATAGCGTGAGCCAGGAAGAGCAGGCAGCCTTTATGCATATCTGGGCTGTAGTAGGCTATTTTTCGGGGCTGGATGAGGACCTGATCCCTGAAAATTCTAAAAGGGCGCAGCAACTTGACACGATTATCAAACAACGGCAATTCTCTGTTTCCGCGCATGGACAGGAACTGACCCATTCGTTGACCGATCATATCCTTTCCGTTAACAAAAGCAAGGCGACAGCCAACGATATCCTGGGCTTAATGCGTTACCTGCTGGGAAAAGAAATAGCGGATATGCTGGCGATCGAAGCGCCGGAATTGCCGGCTTATAAGCTGACCCTGATCAAAACGCTCAATCTGCTAAAAAGCTTTAAACCGCAGGGTGATCCCAAACAAAATTACCGTACTGCTTACGCCACATTTAAGACAAAAAACCCGGAACTCGTTAAAAGAAATTAAATTTGAAAAATTAGCTGCTGCAAATAATTTATAACAACATGAAATCATACCAACTCATTCATCAATTGATCAACCTCGTAGCTGAATTGGAGGAAGAGAACCAGGGGCAGGAAGCTTCTATCCAGGATTTTACAGGTTTTTTGCTGAATAAAGTTGGCGACCCTCCCAGTAATAAACTTAATACTGAAGTGCGCTTCGGTGACAGCAATAGTGCTGCATTGGATATTGCCTACCAGCTGGACAATAATATCAGCCGGCTATTTGTTTTCATGAGCCGTTACGCCAAATCATATATCAAAAAAGCATTGGAAGGTACGCCACTACAGACCGCGGAGGATTTTACCGCACTCGCGATCTTATTGACACATACCCATTTATCCAAAAGTGAACTGATCAGCCACAACCTGCAGGAAAAAACGTCAGGGACAGAAGTGATCAGGCGGTTAATCGCATCCGGGCTGGTCAGGCAATGGGATGACGAAAAGGATAAACGGAGTAAGCACATCGCCATTACTGATGCCGGAAAGCAACTGTTATTCCAGATTTTTGAACATACCAACTATGTAGGTAAGATTATTACTGGAAAACTTACAGTTGCGGAAAAATTCACTTTACAATACCTGCTGCAAAAGTTGGAGAACTTCCATTTGGAACATTACGAAAATAAAACCATTCTCAGCAAAGAAGACCTCAAAATTGTGGCAGAGGAAATTAGACTAAAGGCGTCTGAGAGCTATGAGTTTTATGAAAAAGTTCCCGCAAAAAATAACAATCCCATTGTACGTTAAAACTATATTTTGAATAGTAAATAGCGATTGTATAGAAAAAGTCGCTTTCATCCAAGTCTTCTTCTGCCACTTTCTGTCTTTAAGACAACATTTTAAGTGTGTTCCTTTAGACCTTCTCAAGACCGGATTAGATTATTTGATATATCAAATGGAAATTCCTTTCAATCTTAAATCATCACAAATAGTTCATATTTGAATTGATTTTTCTTGTAGAGATTATTTC
>JANYAB010000546.1 GCA_025355225.1 Bacteroidota bacterium | reverse complement strand
CTTAACAGCTGCTTGACCAGCTATGTGTTTAAACTGCATTTGGTGCAAGATAATAATTAGATTTTAGATGTGAGATATGAGATTTGAGACATCGACGCAAAGGCGAAGTTTTGAACATACTGGCAAATAATCTGCACATTTGCACATCAGCATATTTGCACATTCAATATGAGAGTAATGGCCTTCGATTATGGCACTAAGCGCATCGGTATTGCGGTAACCGACCCCATGCAGATCATCGCTACGGGATTAGATACAGTGCATCCCAATGCGATTATTGAATACCTTAAAAAATACATGCAAGCTGAGCCGGTAGAACGTTTCATTGTTGGCGAACCAAAGCAGATGGATAATACCCCATCACAATCGGCCATACATGTAAAAGGATTTGTCAACCTGCTGAAAAAAACTTTCCCCGAAATCCCCATCGAAATGCTGGATGAGCGCTTTACATCTAAAATGGCATCAGCAACCATCGCCCAAAGCGGCATGAATAGAAAGGGGCGGCAAAATAAAGCGCTGGTGGATAATATATCGGCGGTTATACTATTGCAATCGTGGATGAGTCAGAACCGCTGATTTTTTTGATTGAACGATTTCGCTGATACTTATAATTTAAAGCCAACATTTAAATTGATGAAAGAAATTGTAAACAATGCTTACAAACATTCGGATTTAACAGCTAAAATAATTGGATGTGCGATGAAGGTTCATTCCGCGTTGGGTAATGGTTTCCAGGAAGTTATTTATCAAAGATGCTTAGCTATTGAAATGGAAAAACAGGTGCTGACATTTACAAGAGAATTAGAAATGTCTATTTATTACGAATCTATAAATGTTGGAACAAGACGTGTCGATTTTTTAGTCTTAGATAAAATCATGGTTGAATTAAAAGCCATTACTAAACTGGAAGACGTTCATCTTGCCCAGGCTTTAAATTATCTGGAGGCCTACAAATTAGAAACAGGCTTATTAATAAATTTTGGTTCAAAAAGTCTCGAATTTAAAAGAGTAACGAACGAATACAAACTCTCAAAACAGTAACAGCAATCGCGCAAAAATAAAATAAACGAAATCAAAAAATCACACAAATCAACGGTTCAGACAAAAAATCAACGAAATCCATAAATCATTTAAATCAGCGGTGTATCTTTGCCCGCATGGAGATTCTACCCCATGACCTTCAGCTTTACCTCGAAGATCATTGCGACCCCGAACCACCGGAGTTGCAAAAGATCAACCGCGAAACTTATTTGAAGGTATTGCAACCCCATATGTTGTCGGGACATTACCAGGGGCGGTTGCTAAGTATGCTGAGTAAAATGATTCAGCCGCGGCGCATCCTTGAGATAGGTACTTTTACGGGATATGCAACCATTTGCCTGGCGGAAGGATTGACCGATGATGGACTTATTCACACCATCGAAGTAAACCACGAATTTGAACCAATGCTTATTCAACACTTTAAATCCACAAATGTTGATAAAAAGATAAGGCTTCATTTCGGCCTTGCAGAGCAGATTATCGTACAAATGACAGAGGAAAATTTCGACATCGTATTTATTGATGCGGATAAGAAAAATAATTTACACTATTTTCAACTCATATTTGACAAGGTCAGGTCTGGTGGACTTATTATAATTGACAATGTTTTGTGGAAAGGGAAAGTATACGGCACTGAAAATGATGTTGATACCCGATCGATCCGCGAATTAAATGATCGTTTGGCTGTTGATACCCGGGTTGAAAAATTGATCCTCCCGGTTAGAGACGGTGTCATGGTTATTAGAAAAAAATAAATTATGAAGAAAATCTTACTGATTGTTTCCCTGCTAATATCTTCCCTGGCTGTTTCGGCCCAAAACACCTCTCAATCCTACATAGAGAAATTTAAAGAGAACGCGATCCGTATCATGCACGAAAGCGGCGTACCGGCAAGTATTGTACTGGCTGTGGCCATGCACGAATCGGCTTGCGGAAACAGCAATATCGCACAAAAATTGAATAACCAGTTTGGCGTGAAAGGATCCAGTACCTCTGTGTATTACAAACACAAAAAAAAGGTGCATACCTCCTATAAAAAATATGAATCGGTAATGGATTCGTTCCAGGATTTTGCCCGTATCGTTACAGAGCGTAAACAATTCAGCCATCTCACAGAGGAATTTAGTCATTACGATTACATCGGTTGGGCCAAAGGGATCCAGCATAGCGGGTACTGCAGCAGTCACAAGTGGGCTACCCAGGTATTGGACATTATCCGCAAATACCAGCTTAACCTTTACGATGAAAATCCTGTCGATCAATCGCAATTAGCAGCAAATCCTCAATAAATTTGTATTTAAATCTTAAGTTTGGCAGAGAATGGTCTGTTGCTTAAATTAAGATTTATTGTTAATGAAAAAATCAACCTCTTTACTTCTTTTATCTTTTTTGGGTCTGTTTTTCAGTTCATGCTCGGTGCATAATGGACTGATCAGCAATCGGGACGCTCGCCGGAACAACCAGGAAATTCAGAAAGCTAATAGTGATGCTATTGCGGGATACACCCCTTATACCTCCTTAACCTACATCGAAAAGTTTAAAACCATTGCCATACAAGAGATGAACTTGTACGGAATACCTGCGAGCATTACACTTGCCCAGGGACTATTTGAGTCGGGCAGCGGAAACGGCGAACTGGCAAGAGTGGCCAATAATCACTTTGGTATAAAATGTAACAACGGGTGGAAAGGGAAAAACTATTATAGGGATGATGACAATCATAACGATTGTTTCCGGGTTTATGACAGGCCGGAAGATTCTTTCAGGGACCACTCCGAGTTTTTAAAAAGGCCGCGTTACGCTAAGCTATTTGAGTTGGATAAAAATGATTACCAGGGCTGGGCAAATGGTTTAAAAGCAGCGGGATATGCTACTAATCCCAATTATCCGCAATTGCTCATCAACCTGGTAAAAAAATATAACCTTGACCAGTATGACCGCCCCGAAACCGAAGAACAAAAATTAAACCGGGAAAACCGGGTGCTTACCCAGATAAATGATAATACAATTACGGCGAGTAAAGATTCCGTTACCCAAAGCGCCCCGGTAAGCAAACTATATACGGTAGTGCAGGGAGATACACTATACTCTATTTCTAAACGTTTTGGACTGACTGTGGACGAGCTTAAAGATTTAAATAGTCTCGCTGATAATAGTATCAGGATTGGACAAAAGCTGGTGGTGGTTAAATAGGGATGATGTTAATGTTTGTTAAAATTGTGATGAAGCCTGCCCGAAAGTTTAGTTTTATCTTCAGAATGAAATTAGGGCTTTTATTACTGTTTTGCGGATTATTTTTTAAAGCCTTTCCCCAGGAAAAACAGACCCATACCCCGGAAGGACAGGTTGAGGGGATAGTTTTTGATAAAGATACTAAAGACCGGGTTGCCAGGACAAATATCTTAAATACCAGTACCGGCAAGTCTTTTTATAATGATTTAAAAGGTGAATTTAAAATTGATGCTCGTACAGGAGATAAAATTGTTTTCACCAAACAGGATTATTTATCGGATACCATAACCGTAAAAAGCAATTCAAACATAGCAGTTTACTTGCAGCGGCTTGCCATACCCCTTCGGGAGGTGACCATCCGGGATTCATTAGCTACTCCACTGAAGAAACTCGAGGCCACGAGGAGGGAGTTCAGCAAAGCTTATAGCTCAAGTGCATATAGCGATATTTTAAGTACGTCGCCGGGTAGTGGAGCTGGAATAAGTATTGATGCTTTGTATAATTCAATAAGCCGGAGCGGACGCAACGCACAGCATTTACAGGGGATAATTCAGGGGGATTACGAGCAAAATGTAATTGATTATCGCTTCAACAGGTCATTCGTTGGCAATATTACCGGGTTGAAAAATCAGGAGCTCACCGATTTTATGATCAGGTACAGACCCGGATATTACCTGGTTACTACCGAGAGCGATTACGATTTTATAACGTACATCATGAATAATTTAAGAAGATACAAGCGCAATAAAAAGGCGTATTCATGACAACCCCTAAACCCACCTAAAAGGTGACGCAGCAAAGATGGTTTTATCAATAAAAAGAATGATCGTTATCAGGGCAGATTTCATTTTAAAAGAAAGTTGTTTTTGCTTTAATTTGTAAACTATGTCAAAAATAGGTCTGTGCTTAATACTTTTCATCCTATCCGTGTCTTCGGCCTTTGCGCAAAAACCCGACAGTCTTAACGTAGATACTACCTTATTAAACAGGTATCGTTTAGAACCACGAAGAAACGCTTTTCCTATCCGTATAAGGCCCTTACAGATCAGCGAGGAACAAATACCGGTAGAGTTGCTTGACTATAAGGTGAGTTATTGGCACAAAAGCGTTGTTTTTGGATTAAACTTCAGCCAATCGGCATTCAGCAATAATTGGAGCGCAGGAGGAGTAAATGCGGTAGCATTAGGTACAAACTTTGATTTTAAAACGGAATATAACAAAACACCCTTTGACTATACCACAGAACTTAACCTGTTATATGGCATATCAAAAAACAAGGGACAAACGTCACGCAAAACCAACGACCGCATTTTCCTTGATAATAAAGTTGCCACCCAGCTATCAAAGCACTGGTTCTTTTTTGGATCCCTGAGTTTTGAATCCCAGTTCGACAAAGGATTTCAATATACCGATGCAAGCGGCAATCCGGCCAATCCGCCCCTGCTGATATCCAGGTTTATGTCGCCCGGATACCTTACGGAGTCAATAGGCCTTGAGTATAAACCCGTAAAATACTTTGATCTTAGATTAGGTACCGGTACAGCAAAACAAACATTCGTTTTGGATACCACCATATATCATAACCAGCCAGACAATTATGGAGTGCTTCCGGGACATACTTTTATAAATCAGCTGGCCTTCCAGGTAGTGGCTGCTATAGACAAGGACCTTATGCAAAATATACACATTAACGCCCGTTATGCACTGTTTATACCCTATCAGCAAGGGCTCGCCTACACAACCCATCGCCTTGATGCTACTTTAACGGCAAAAGTAAACCGCTTAATAAATGTTACTGTAAACGGTACATTTTTGTATGATAAAAACACTTCGCCTAAACCGCAGGGTACTGAAGGGCTTGCCCTGGGGGTTAATTACAAATTTCCTTAAACAGCAGATCCCAATAGCCCTTTTAACAGCCCTGTCTATTTTTTCTTTTTTCGTAGATTCTGATAGTCGATATAATATAATATCTTGAAGGACAAATTATTGTTTTGCGGATCGTTCAGGGTGTTTTGCAGATTGCGGAAATAACCTAATTTGGCCTGGTCGGTATTGGTCAGCGATGAGTTTTTCCAGGCAATACTGATCTCTGATCCGGGCGAAAACTGCCATACATAGATCATATCAATATTCCAGGCATTATAATTCTGGTCGTTATCACGGTTAAAATGCGATGAGGTAAGATTGTTTAATGAGCCATTTTGCCCGAGATCGAAATATTGAAGATCATTTAATTTTGACCAGTAATGCCTTAATCTGAAAGTAAGGCCCATATCACTGGTAAATGTGTATTTAAGGGTAAATATATTTTGCACCGTATGCACATTGCGCAAAGCAAAAATAGGATTGTTGCTAACGCTGTCGACGGTTGAGTAACCTGTAAAATGGATATTTGGGCTGTAAGTTATATCCTCGCCAAAAGCAAACCGGTTGCTGATGCGTAAATTATAAAAAGCTTCGGCATCAGTACCCTGGCGCCCGGGCGTGGTGTATATACGGTGGAAAATACTAATGCCGCCAAATAATCTTTTAGCCTGGTTGGTAAAGGCATTTAATCCCATCATATAGCTTCCGGGTACTCTGAAAACACGACCGGTCATACGTGGTTCGTAAAAATCATTTCCCGCCCCCGTGTGCTGAACCCTAAAGTTGAGGCCCCAGAAGTTTTTCAGATTTACTAATCCACCAATGGTTTGATAAAAATTTTGGTAAGCAGACGGGCTATATCTCCTTGAATAATAGGCGTTTGAAAAAATCCCCCACTGGGTGAAATACTTTGTCGGTTTATAATCAAAATATTGCATGTTAAGGTTGTGATCAAAGTAATTGTTAAAGTATAAAATACCTAAATCATTTGGATTGTACTTATTGTTCACCAGGTCTTCAACAATATTCCACGTAAAATTTCCTAATGTTTTACCTCCGTTTATCTCGTAGCTAAACCCTGTAGTGGTTTTCTTGTTGGTGTAAAAAAGATTGCTCATCATTCCAAAGCCGCTTAGGTTGTAGGAATTCTTTTTGTTATTCAGGTTAAAAACAAAGCCGCCCACATCGGCAGAATAGTCTTTTCCAAAGCGCTCAACGTTGGTGTTTATGAGTGCTATGTCCGAATTGTTTTTAAGGTTTTGATCCAGCACCAGGATACTATAGTTAGTCACCGGCGATGTTTCAAATAAGCGTTTATGACCGGCGCTATCCTGTATTGTAGCATAAGCAGGTGCGCTTACCGCGTTGAATATGCCTATACCAAGTCCGTTTGCCAATCTCCCTGAGAGCTTTGTTGCATTATAGAGTTTGGTTTCGGCCGGGTTTTGAATCACAGTTTCACCTGGTTTCAGATCATTATAGGCAGCCGAATAATTGATCGGCTGGCCACCTACCCGCCTCGAATAAAACAGGTTGCCTTTATTAAAAAGCTCCGTTCCCTCGGTAA
>JANYAB010000499.1 GCA_025355225.1 Bacteroidota bacterium | reverse complement strand
CTTAACCGCTTCCTGCCATTTAAGCAATTGCCAACTCTGGGCTAGTATCGGTAGTCGGTATTCCTAACAGATCTTTTTTGATATGACGCAATCAACAACGAGTTTTTAGGATAAACTGATAAGCATATTTGATCCCTGTCAACGGGGCACTAGTACGCCATGCTTTTGGCCGGCGCTGCATAGCGCCAGGCGGTTATTACAAATATACAAGCCCAAAGTAAGATGCTTTGGGCTTGTATGGCAAACCTGATCTGTTGTTACTTCAAAGGGGCCTGGGTATTTGATGCTATAAATTGCCTAATGGCTGCAATGAATTCTGGTCGCTTTCGCGTGTCTCCTTCGCCTGCATGAGTGCCATTTTCGACTATAACAAGTTGCAGGCCGGGTCTCAGTTGTTTTAAGTCCTGAAGCTTTGAAAGGAAAGTATCTTTACTGCCTGCAATTCCAAGCGTTGGTACTTTAACAGCGGCGGCTTGTTCCGGAGAAATGATCTGATCACGGGATGAACGTATAATAGCTGCCATAGCAAAACGATCCCCGGCCGGATTAACAAGAGCGGCTGCCGACCGCTTTTTAATTTCTTCGTCTGTAGCTTTCACCGTATTAGGTGGGGATATCCTTATGTCAAAGGAAGGGCTAAAGCCCAATCGCTCGGTTTCGGAGGCTTCGCGTTCCACAATTTCATCGTCATTGGCCGTCCATCTAAACCGACCAGCACTACCTCCAAGTGTAGCCGTGATAAATCGCTCGGGGTGTAAAACAAGTAATTGCGCGACGATATTTGCACCGGGCGAATAACCGATAATATGCGCTTTGTCAATACCGAGATGATCCATGAGACGTATAATATCTAATGCCATTTCTTTTCCGTACTGCTGTTGGGTATGAGGTTTGGCACTTAAGCCATGGCCCCGCAGATCAAAGGCTATCACTCTGTAATCTTTAGCAAGATTTGGAAGTACGCCATTGTCTATCCAACCTTGAAGAGAACCGCCCCGGCCATGCACCAAAACTATCGGGACACCGGCACCTTGATCGATATAGTGTATGCTGACACCGTTCGAATCAAAGTACTTGTCCTGGGCTACTGTCAACTGGGTAAGCAGCAGGCCCAACACTAAAAAAAATAGTCTTTTCATAATATTCAATTAGATAGGTCGGTAGCCGGTTATATCACTGTGTCGCTAATATACAAAATCCTCCCAACTCTGGCGCTATGACTATGCAGCGTGGGCTTGCGCGGCCGCGTACTAGTGCCCAATGCTCAGTAGCCGGGATACCTAACAGTTCTTTTTTAATATGATGCAATCAGCAACCAATTTTTAGAATAAATTGATAAGCATATTTGATGTCTGTCAGCGGGGCACTAGTGTCATGTCATATTGATTTTGTCGCATATATTTTATAACTTTATCAAAAAAACCGATTATGATAAAGTACAAGATTACCCTAACGCAAGAGGAAAGGGAACAATTAACATCGATGATCAGTACGGGCATGCATACTGCTCAGGGAATAAGAAATGCATATATATTATTGAATGTGGATCAAAGCGGTTTTGGGGAAAAACTCACAAATGAAGAAATATGCAGAGTGCTAAAGACGAGTATGCGGATGATAGATCGGGTTAAACAACGATTTGTTGAAGATGGGTTTGAAGCCAGTCTGGAACGCAAGCCAGGGAAAACAGTTCGGAAGAAAGTAGACGGGGAAGTGGAGGCGCATTTAATAGCATTAAGCTGTAGTAAAGTTCCAGAGGGATTTTCTAAATGGTCGCTGAGGCTGTTGGCCGATAAAATGGTGGAGTTAGCCTATGTGGAAAGTATCTCTTATGAAACGATAAGGAGAACCCTAAAAAAAACGAATTAAAACCCTGGCGTGTAAAGGGAAGGGTTATTCCGCCATTGAAAAATGGCGATTTTGTAGCAGATATGGAACGCGTGCTGGATATTTATAAACGACCTTATAATGAGCATATTCCTTTAATTTGTATGGACGAATCGCCCAAGCAACTGATCCGGGAAACACGAATAGCTATCCCAATGAAACCGGGGCAGCCGGTCCGGGAAGATTATGAATATGAACGATGCGGAGTAATCAATGTCTTTTTGGCATCAGAACCATTGATGGGAAAAAGGTTTATAGAAATAACTGAGCGGAAAACCAAAGCGGATTGGGCTAACTTCATTAGGAAGATAGCGGATGAATGGTATAAGGAGGCAAGTAAAATCATTCTGGTAATGGATAACCTGTCCACTCACAAATCAGGAGCACTGTATGAAACCTTTGAGCCCGCTGAAGCAAAAAGGATCAGAGATCGCTTCGAATTTGTATATACACCAAAGCACGGCAGTTGGTTAAACATGGCAGAAATAGAATTGAATGTGCTTATGAACCGTTGTTTAAACCGCAAAATTGACAACATTGAAACTATCAAAAAAGAAGCAACCGCATGGCAAAAATACAGGAACGACAAAGAATCGTCAATTAACTGGCAATTTACCCATGACGATGCGAGGATAAAACTCAAACGACTTTATCCGACAATTTGTGGTTGACATGACACTAGCACGCCACGCTTTTAGTCAGCTCAGCATATTAGCGCCAGGTTGGGCGCAGGACAAATTGGAGTCCAAACCCTTGAATTATAATCCTTTTACAATCGCCAGTGATTTTTCAACATGGTCAGTAGGTGAAATGTGATCGGTTGCTGATGAAAAGACCGCTACAATTTTCCCGTCTTTACCAATGACATAAGTTGTTCGCGGGATGAAACCGTGGTTAAGTTCCATACCACGCACGTCTTTCATTCCAAGTTTTGGTGATGACATGACCAGGCCGTAGGTTTCAGCAATTTTGCCTCCTGTGTCTGACGCGACCGCGAACTTGCCTGCACAGTAATTCGGATCGGAAGAAAATGCATTCAGTCGCTGAATATCGTCGCCGGATACACCGATAATGGTGGCTCCGGCCGCTGTAAATTTATCCTTCATTTCAGCAAAGGCATGCGCTTCCGCATCGCAGCCGCCGGTATAAGCAGAAGGATAGAAGTAGACTACAACCGGCCCTTTAGCAAGGGATGTTTTTAATGAAAAATTAAACTCACTACCGGCAAGGCTGGCAGGGGCGTTAAATACAGGTGCTGGATCTCCTTTTGTCAACATCTTCGATTGGGCAAAGCCAGACGGGGTTGTCAGGAGTGAAAAGCTGAAAATTAAAAAAGACAGGCAGTAATATTTCTTGAACATGGCGGGATTGTTTTGATTTGTTAATGGTGTTATTATCAAATATAACGATAGTCTGCGGGATCAGGTTGCCTGTCATCAAAATTTTACTGTGTTTGGCCTGTCGGGCAATGAAACAAAAAAGCCTCAAATCTTTCGACTTGAGGCTTCCCACTTTTTCC
>JANYAB010000492.1 GCA_025355225.1 Bacteroidota bacterium | reverse complement strand
AAAATTATTGTGTGATGAAGAGTGGTGTGATTTTGTGCGGTATTAGGATAATTTGAAAATTTGGCAATTTGAAAATTTGAATATGCTAAGTATATTAAAGCATTCATGTGTTAAATTTGGATTTGAAAAATATTTTCAAATCTTCAAATTAACTAATCTTCAAATTATATAGGTTCAACCAAAAACAATGGCTGGTCGTATTCAACCGGGGATGCATTATCGGCCAGGATCTTCACAATACGACCTGAAACTTCCGATTCGATCTCATTAAAAAGTTTCATCGCTTCGATGATGCATAGCACGGTACCTGGTTTTATTTCATCGCCTACATTAACAAGCATTGGCTTTTCCGGCGTCGCCGAGCGGTAAAATGTTCCGATCATCGGTGATTTTACAGTAATGTAGTGCGAGGTATCAGCAACGGGTGCTGCGGCCGGGGCCGGGGTTTGTATAACCGGAGGCGGTGGTGCCTGTTCAAATGCAGGCTGAGCAGCCGGAACATTTGCATTTACAAAAGTTGGCGACTGATTTGTTTTTATGGTGATCTTAAAATCGTTCTGCTCAATTGAAACTTCATTTACCCCCGACTTTGCAACAAAGCGAATAAGGTCCTGAATTTGTTTGATATCCATATTTGGAATAAATTGGTTTTGGATAAAGAATTGTAATCTAAGTTATATGATAATGTGCAGATGTGCAAGTTCCAAATGTGCAGATTATAGATGTGCAGATTTCAAATGTGCAGACGTGCAAATGTTTAATTAGTTAACGACAAATAAACAAAACATTTTACAAATGTGCGGATGTGCAAATTTCAAATGTTTTAATTAGTAACGACAAATAAACAAAAGTTATTTAATATAGTTCAATTATAAATTGGCAAATTAAAGAATCCTAAAATCATCTTCCCATCTATCATCCGCACATCTGCACATCCATAATCTGCACATTCAATAGGCCCACTTTAAATAGATCGAACCCCATGTAAATCCTCCGCCAAATGCAGCAAGGATCAGGTTGTCGCCTTTTTTAAATTTACTTTCCCATTCCCACAAACATAACGGTATGGTGCCATTGGTGGTATTGCCATAACGCTCAATATTAATGATCACCTTATCAGCACTAACCCCGGTGCGGTTGGCAGTAGCATCAATGATGCGTTTATTTGCCTGATGCGGAACAAGCCAGGCAATATCATCTGCTTTCAGGCTGTTGCGCTCCATAACTTCGGCAGCTACATCCGCCATATTGGTTACCGCAAATTTAAATACTGCCTGCCCTTCCTGGTAAGCATAATGCTCATTGGCATCAACTGTTTCGTGCGTGGCAGGTCTTAACGAACCTCCTGCTTTTTGATGCAGGAATGCACGGCCCGAACCGTCGCTTTTACATATTGAGTCGATAACCCCGTATCCTTCGGTATCAGGTTCAAGCAAAACTGCACCGCAGCCATCGCCAAAAATAATACAGGTGGCACGGTCCTTATAATTTACAATTGCCGACATTTTATCGCCGCCGACTACCAACACTTTGGTATGTTTACCGCTTTCTATAAACTGTGCGCCGGTGGCCAGTCCGAAAATGAATCCGGAGCAAGCTGCCTGCAGATCGTATCCCCAGGCATTTTTAGCACCAATTTTGTCGGCAAGTATATTTGCTGTAGCCGGGAAAGGCATATCAGGGGTGGTGGTACAAAATATAATGAGTTCTATTTCCTCCGCACTGATCCCTCTTTTTTTCAGCAAACCTTCAACGGCCGGAACAGCCAAATCCGAGGTAGCAAGGCCTTCGCCTTTTAGTATACGGCGCTCTTTTATACCAGTTCTGCTTGTTATCCACTCGTCATTTGTTTCAACCAGGGTTTCCAATTCATGATTGGTTAACACATAGTCGGGAACATATCCATTTACAGCAGTAACAGCGGCATGAATTTTATTCATCTATTTATTTTTTACTGAAAGGCTTCTCTTATTTTTTTTATAAGATCGCTTTCGGCCATATTTCTTGATAAAAGCACCATATTTTTTATGGCTTCGGGCGTAGATATTCCGTGGCCGACAACAACCGGGGCATTCACCCCAAGTATTGGACTGCCACCGTATTGCTCATAATTAAAGCGATCGAAGAATTCGTCCTTTACTCCCTTTTTTTGTGATGCCTCGTAAAAAGACTCCGCCATTTTAAGCGTGACATTCCCGGTAAAACCATCAGTTACATAAACGTCTGCGATATCGCTGAACAAATCGCGGCCTTCTATATTGCCAACAAAGTTAAATTGTTTGCTTTCTTTCATCAACCGATAAGCTGCCTGGCAAAGTATATTCCCTTTTTCTTCTTCCTCGCCAATGTTTAGCAGGGCAACACGGGGGCTGGGCATATTGTAAACACATTCGGCAAATAAACTGCCCAGGATTCCGAATTGAGGTAAGTACTCTGGTTTACAGTCGGCATTAGCGCCTACATCCACCAATAAACCAAAACCGCCCGTTACTTTAGGCACGTTTGACGATATGGCAGGGCGAAGAACGCCCGGGATAGTTTTTACGCTAAAAACCGATCCAACCAGCATGGCGCCTGTATTTCCTGCTGACGAGAAAGCCTGTATCCGGCCTTCCTTAAGCAGTTGAAAGCCCAGGCTTATGCTTGAATTTGGTTTTTGAACAACAGCCTTGGTAGGGTGCTCGCTCATACCAATCATTTCGGTTGTATGCACGAACTCGAAATGACCGGGATCAAAATTATTTTCGTGAAGAATGGATGTGGCAATTTCTTTATCGCCAATAAGCACCAACTTTTGCCCGCCGGATAAGGCCTTATAAGCTTCAATTGCTCCTAAAACTGTCGCCCGGGGAGCAAAATCACCGCCCATAATATCTAAGCCAATCTTCATTTCAGAAAATTAAACTTAGGCTACGGCTGCGTTTTCGATAAGTACTTTGCCGTTGTAGTATAAAGTGCCGTCAACAGTATAAGCTCTGTGAGGTAAATGTACTGCGCCGGTAGTTTGACAAGTAGTTAAAGTAGGCGCTTCAGCTTTGTAGTGTGTCCTACGCTTTGCAGTCCTTGATTTTGAAAATTTCCGTTTTGGATGTGGCATAACTTCCTAATATTATATCATTTAATTTTTTTCAAAACGTCCCACCGTGGGTCCGCTTTGTCATTCTGCCCGCTGTTTGCCGCTAATTTATTTAAGCGGTCAAGCATCTCCTTATCACAATAAGGGGTATTCCCCTCATCGATGCAAACCGCAATTAAAGGAGCGGCAACGTTTACATATTCGTAGATCAGGCCTGCAATATTGATCTCATGATCATTTTTTGTCAGGGTGATGATCTCTTCATCGTCATCAATGCCTTCTTCACTGAATTTGGCTATCTGCTGTTCGTGAATATCCACTTGCTGCGGATACTCTGCCAGGCACTTATCACAGCTCATATCAATTTTGCCATTGATATGAAAGCTCAGGATAAGCATTGTTTCCTGTCTTTCCAGCTCAACACTGCATTGCAGTTCGGCCTTCTTAACCAGCGAATACTCAAACTCGTCAAAAAACGCATTGGTAATCACATAGTCAAAATGATGCTTCCCCAGCTTAAGGCCGGTAAAAGGAATTGAATATGTCCTTAGCGATTTCAATGAGCGACAATTAGCCCGCAAATGTAGAAGAAAAATCCCAATTTTTAAAAAAAATTTGAAATAGGGAATAGGGGGATGGTTTTGGTGGATTTGGGTTGTTGCAGTATGGGTTTATGAGGGCTGGGTATTCCGGGGAAAGGCACGAGTACACGGCCCGCTTGGCCCCCGCTGCATACTCATATCTTTGTATTATAAACAAATAACAGGACTAAAACAGCACTTTGGCTGCATACTAGGCAAGTAAAATTTATTATGCTGTGCGCGAGGCAAACCTGTTTTAGTTTCTTCTTACAAAGTTTCAATAGTACTTAAGCATACCGGCAAAGTCCTGGTAATGTTGTATAAAACATGAGTAAAAACTGTATAGGAAGATCCTGTTTTAAAACTTCTTTATATGTTAAAGTATTCAATGGGCCTTGATATTTCGGCCAAAACAATTCACGCTTGCATCTCGGTCATTGATGTAGCACAAAAGGTAACGGTTAAATCCAGTTGTAAAATAGATAACACGCTTTCCGGATTTAAGCAATTAGATCAATGGGTAAATAAGCATTACAGACAGAAGGATGCTCCTTTGGTAGTGAA
>JANYAB010000490.1 GCA_025355225.1 Bacteroidota bacterium | reverse complement strand
TTTAACCGTTTTATCCAAAGAAATAGGTGAAAATACAATAGATATTTTAAATTCGTGCCTTAGATTAGAAGAACTTACTATTAATATTAACTTACCACCTTTAGTAGAACCAAATACATCTATTAAATTGGTAAGCTTATTTGAAGTTGAGTACTTGAGTAAAAAGCAAAACACAATATGGATAGAAAGTTTACCTAATTTTGTTAATCTAACATATTTAATTTCGCATAGATTGCCTATTTCTACCAGAATACTAGAAACTTTACCTAAGCTAAAAATGGTACAAAGTACAGAATTAACTCCAAAACAGATTAAATTTCTGCAAAATAAGGGAATTATTGTTAAGTAGAAAAGGAATATAATTATTATAAAATCTCAATTGTACTACAATAAGTTTAACAGAATCGGAAATAGCTATGGCCTTATTGAAATAAGTTTCTGCCTTTTCTTTTGCACCCAATTGCACATAAGCCGCAGCGATCAATGTAAGCGCGTTAAACCGGTGCAGCACATTATTTACTTTGACACCGGTAGCATACATTGCCTGTCCGTAACGCAAAGTAGAGTCGGGGTGATGGGTCAATAAATAATAGATAGCCAACCCGCGCTGGTACAGGGCCAGTAATGAATTGTACATGGGATAAGACTTATCCGGTAAATTTTCTCCTCCTCTCCGCACATATTTAACGGCTTCTTCATTATTTTGAAGGGTAAAATAGATGATTGAAATATCAAAGTCCAGCGAGTCTGCTTTTCGCTTATCCTTCATTTTATCTGCTAATGCCAGCGCTTTGAAATAATATTCAAGGCCGGTAACATTATCGCCTTTTGTAAATGAAAAATAACTGCCTATGTAACTATAACTGGTTTCGAATAATGAATCGCTCTTTAATTGCTGCGCTATCTGAAGCAGCTCTACGCATCGGGCCGAGTCGATATTCCCTGCCTGAGCTATAGTGAGGTTTCCTAAAATTTTTGTTATGATGCGAAATCGTTCAATAGGCTTTTCAGTATGTGATAGTACAGCACTTAAACTGTCTGTATATTTTTTTTGCGCAAAAGCGCCACAGCATAAGCAGGTGAAAATTAAGCTGATAACTAATGCCTTTCTCATATTAATGAATTAGATTGATAAATTTTAATTCATTAACGCCGTAAATGGCTTTGCGCGAAAAATGTTTAAGTTGTATTGAATCTTGCTTTAGCATTATGGGTTACCAATAAGCGCGTAAAGTTTTGCGACAGCTTAAATATACACTACAAAAATGAAATTCTTTGCCCGAAGGTTCCGATGGTATTCCAAATTGTCGTCAGCAAGGTATTATATTACAGGTCAGAAGCTGGATTTTGTCCACGGGACTTCCTGGAAGCGGAGTGTCAAATCAATAGTCTTGAGTCGGAAGTCTTAAATCGAATTCTGCTCCCCTTCTTAACTTGGGACTTAACACTTTAGGCTTAAGCTGTACGACAGACCCGGTTTCTCAAAACAGGGGCCTGCCGAGCATTGCGTTAGCAAACAACAGCGATACTGTTACAAAATAAGCCGACGCAAAGACAATCGCCGGTCTGGCATTTGTCACACCGAAAAGGATCACAAATAAAGGCACTATTTGCAGCGCATGCAGGCCCATAAAGTGTGCTACACGCAAATCTCCGGCAATGCGACTCCAGTTAAAAAGCGGGAGGCCCGGACCACCATCGGCTCTCCCAACGGTGTGCGCCATACGGGAGGCCATTATCCCACCCTCCAGTGCAAAAACACCGGTCATCAGTATCCCAAGCCGGACGGCCCATAACATACCCGGCTTTATTTGTGCAGCTTTTACTTTAAAAAACAGGTAGCCCATATACAGCACAAACAAGGTTTGCGAAACAATCACCACTCCCATTAAACTAAACAGAATGGAGTTGTAAACGCTTGAAGTGTTATAGTGCGAGAGCTGCCCCCTGGCTGCTTGTGAGGCAATGGCCAACATCTCAAAAGCCAGGGCAAACACGGAAAAATTTATGAACCGCTTTTTTATGCGCTCAAACGGAAAGTATTGCAACATTAGCGGCCAGGTTAAGCAATACAAAGCAATGGATATTGCAAATTTAATGGGCTTTATCCATAGGTTAATTCCCATCAATTGCCGATGGTCAAATTGCATTATAATGATCATGAGCACCAATAAGGTTAAGTGGCCAAGGCCGCAATAGTACAGGGCGGGACTGATAGCCTTGATGCGGGTGAATAGGGTTTTCATGTAGTAGTTTTTATTTTTTGAATGATCTGGTAAAACAGGAAACGACAAGGGCCAAACATGAAGGATCCATATCAGTTTTGATTTTACGGCGCATGCAAACGCGCTGTACAAAACTGGGACTTTGGGCGAAGCTTAAAAATGATACCAGGTTAAAAACGAATAGTGTTTTATTAACCTATGTTAACTCTGGTGTTTGATATCTTCGCCCGTATGCGGCTTAAGCTTTGGGGCTGGATACCAAGGTAAGATGCGATCAAATGTTGGGGCAATCTTTCAAAGATATGGGGTTGACTGCTCAGTAGTTCGAGGTACCGTTCTTCGGCTGATTGGATGATTAAATTGCGCTTGCTTTTGGCAGCGCCAATAAAAAGTCTTTCGGCAATGAGGCGGCCAAATTTTTCAAAGCGCTGGCTATGTTGGTATAGTGCCTGCATATCCGCATAACTTAAGGTAAAGAGCTCGCAATCTTCAAGAGCCTCGATGAAATCCGGGGACGAAACCTGTAACAGGAAGCTCTCATAATCGCCGATCCAATCACCTTCAAATGCGAACCCTATAGTGTAGTCACCCTTCTCGCCCCTCGAAAAATACCTTAAACCGCCCTTATTTACCAGGGCCATGCCCTTACAAACCTGGCCTTCTTTCAGATAAAATGCATACTTTTTTAAGCTTACCGGCTTAAGCCTTTGCATAAATAAAAAAAGCTCTTCGTCGGTAAAATCAACCAGCTTACGTAATGACTTAGTGATAACTTCGTACATGTTTAATACAGCGCTTCGCACATTACTAAGCGGCTGTATCAAATATACGGCAATAATAACATGGATAAAGGGCTTAACCTAAATTCGTCGTTTAGGCCCGCGCTGCATACCAGCGCCAGCGGTGGTGGATTAAGACGGCTCGGGTTCCGGTTGTTTTCAAATTAATGTTGCGCCAGTGTTAATATTCCATTTTCAGGAAATTCAGTGAATATGCTCTCTTAAACTTAAAAGAAATCATGGTAAAAATTATAAAATATCAATAGTTAACTTTATTTTAATATTTTTATATCACAATTATAATATTTCCATCTTTCTTTTAATCATAGGCTTACGGATTCTGCATCTGTCACCAGGGTCAAAATAATATCTTAGCAATAAGGCTTTGTATTAAGGGATTTAATTTATTTAGCAATAAATCCCTTTACTATTGATAAAGCTCAAACCTTCAGCACTGTGTAAATTCTTAACCCTGGGAATAATACTTTATTGTAACTGCCCCCAGGTTTTTGCCCAGCAAAAAGTAAGCGGGTATGTCCGGGACATTGACAGCAAGTTGCCGCTAAATTCGGCATCTGTTGCAATTAAAGGGACAAACACAGGAACAACGACTGACGCAAGTGGGTTTTTCAGGCTTATTGCTAAAAAAGGCACAACGCTTCTTGTTTCATACATTGGGTACAACACGCAGGAGGTAGCCATCGGGGCCGACACGGTGCTGAATATATCATTAGCAAAATTTGTAAGCGGTCTGGATCAGGTAGTAGTAACCGGGTATACATCACAAAAGGTAAAGGAAATCACGGGCTCCGTGTCGATAATCAGCGCCAGTGATATTGTCGCCGTTCCCGACGGGCAGATAGAGAAAATATTGCAGGGCAAAGCTGCCGGCCTTACAGTCATCACTTCCGGCGAGCCGGGCGGCCCAAGTATCGTGCGCATTAATGGCATAGGTAATTTTGGCGATGTTACCCCGCTTTACATTATAGATGGGGTACAGGGGGATATCAATTCATTAAATCCTAATGACATAGAGTCGATCCAGGTTTTGAAAGATGCCGGAGCTTATTCCATTTACGGCGTGCGCGGCGCTAACGGTGTACTGGTGATCACTACAAAAAAAGGGAAGAGCGGAAAAACGGTTATGAATTTTGATTCTTATATTGGCTGGCAGCAACCTTTAAGCAAAGGGCCCGACCTGTTAGACCCACAGGGACAGGCCGATCTCCTCTGGCTGGAACTTAAAAACTCAGGCTTTGTTGATGCAAACGGCAACCCGTCATCTCCTCTGTACGGCAGCGGACCCAAACCGGTTTTGCCCGATTACTTTGTGAACGGTATCGGTTACCCGGCTAACGACCCTGCGGTGGACCCCGCCTTGTATAACATTAGTCCTGGTCCGGGGATGAATACCTATCAGATCATGAAATTTAATAAGCAGGGTACCGATTGGTTTCATGAATTATTTAAACCTGCTTTTTTACAAAATTACGCATTCAGCGCTTCCGGCGGCAACGACAAAAACCATTATTTATTTTCCATTGGCTATCTTGACCAGCAGGGTACATACCTGGATACCTACCTTAAGAAAATCACAGCGAGGATAAACACAGATTTTAATGTAAATAATGCTATCCGTTTCGGCGAAAACCTTCAGCTAAATCAAACTGAATTGCCTAATCCAGCTCTCGGATTAGGAGGTCCAATACTTTACGCCGCTTCCTTCTTGCCGGTGTACGACATCAAGGGGAACTGGAGTAGCGGAAACGGAACTTTTG